>JAKAQK010000234.1 GCA_021822625.1 bacterium
CTTGGCATTAAGCAGTTATCTTTAATAAAATTTTCAGGAATTTTTGAATTATGAATTAATCCTTCTATGCCTTCTTCAAGACATACAAAAACGCCGAACTCAGTAATATTAGATATTTTCCCTTCAACTTTTGCGCCGATAGAATAACGTTCATTGACAGTTTTCCACGGATTTTCAGTTAACTGCTTAATGCCAAGATATATCCTCTGGCGCTCATCGTCAATGCTGATAATAACAGCTTTAACGGCATCATTTTTTTTATATATTTCCTGCGGATGTTTAGGTCTTTTAGTCCATGAGATGTCGCTCTGCTTGATAAATCCGTCAAAATTATCTTCTAACTCGACAGACACGCCGAATTCAAATATATTTTTAACTTTTGTATCTACGATTGTCCCCACAGGATATTTGTTTTTAATGCTATCCCATGGATTTTCCGTTAACTGTTTCATACTCAAAGACATCTTTCTGTTTTCAGGTTCAATGCTGATAATGGCGACTTTAATTTTTTCTCCTTTAGAAACAAACAGTTTTGGGTCGGACTGCTTCTTATCCCATGCCATTTCTGATATATGGATTAAACCTTCAACATCGTCTTCTAATTCTACAAAAGCGCCGTAATCGGTGATATTTATTATTACTCCGTCTACCACGTCGCCAACTTTATGTCTTTCGGTAACATTTTCCCACGGGTCTGGAAAAAGCTGTTTATAACCAAGCGATACTCTATTTTTCTCTTTATCGTATTTAATTACTTTGACTTTTATTTTTTCACCCAAATAAAGGATTTCAGACGGGTGAGAAATTCTTTTCCATGAAACGTCTGTTATGTAGATTAAGCCGTCCATACCGCCAAGATCGACAAAAACTCCGTAATCGGTTATATTTTTGACTATTCCTTCTATTATATCGCCTTCGTTTACTTCCGTAACGACATTCTCTCTTATCTTTTTAAGATCGTCTTCGATAATCTTACGTCTGGAAAGGATAATATTACATGTTTTTTTATTAAAATTTATTATAACAAAATCAAGCGTTTTACCTAAATAACTATCAAAATCTTTTGTAAGTTTAATGTCAATTTGAGAGCCCGGTAAAAAAGCGGTAACGCCGTTAAGGTCGACTATTAATCCGCCTTTAGTTTTAGATACGATAGTTCCCTTAATAGTGCCGCCTGCAGTATATGTTTCCTCTATATCGTCAAGGATTGATAAACTTTTAGCTTTTTCTTTAGATAGTCTTAAGTAGCCTATTTTATCGTCGTATTGACCCACAAACACATCGATTGTTTCTCCAATAGTGACTGCAATATCGGATTGACCGTCTTCTTCAGAGGCAAACTCTTCTATGGAGATAATTCCGTCGGATTTGTCGCCGACATTGACGTATATATACTTGTCGTCAATATTGATAATCTGCCCTTTTCTGATTAATCCGGGATTGGATAAAGTATCGTAAGATTCTAACAAAAGTTCAAACTCTGAAAGTTCACCGCCTGCATTAATTCTCTCTTTAAAATTTTTTTGAGCCATATAGTAGTTGTAACCTCCTAAAATTAATAAATCTAATCTATCACACCTTTAATAATTTAGCAAATATTTTATTTTTAATTTATTATAATATATCAAAACTGCGTATTTTTTCAACAACCTTTTCTATAATCCAATCCGGAGTAGAAGCCCCTGCCGTGATTCCAATCTTTTCAGCATTTTTAAACCATTTAAATTCCAGCTCTGCTTCTGTTTCGATATGATATGTATTATTTTGAATTTTCTTGCAGATATTTTTAAGTTTATTTGTGTTAGCGCTATTATATCCGCCTACTACTATCATTACATCTGACTCTGAAGAAAGCAGTGCGGCTTCTTCCTGTTTAATCTTTGTGGCATCGCAAATAGTATTAAATACAACAATCTCTTTACTAGTTTTTTTAAATACCTCGCAAATTATAGACAGATAAAAATTAATATCCTGCGTTGTTTGTGAGATGAGCGCTATCTTTTCATTAAATTTTAGCTGTTCAAGCTCTTCTATTCTGTTTACAACTTTATACCTTGCAGAATCTGCAAAGCTAATAACGCTTTGAACTTCAGGATGTTTATCGTCTCCTACCATAATTATAAAATAACCTTCCTGAAAGGCTTTTTTTATATATTCCTGCGACCTTTTTACAAAAGGGCATGTTGCATCTATTATAGTAATATTTTTTTGCAGAATTTTATTTTCAACGTCAGATTTAATACCGTGAGACCTTATTATAACTTTATCCGATTTAATCTCATCTACGGTATCTACCGGAAATATCTTTTTGTCTTTTAACTGACTGACGACTTGGGGATTATGTATAATGGGTCCAAGCGTATTTAATTCGGAATCAAACCGCGATGCGCTGTCTATTGCAAGATTTATTGCCCTTTTTACGCCGAAACAAAAACCGGCGCTAGGAGCTACCGTTATTTTCATTATTAAAAATTAATCAATAATACTGTTTAATATATTAAAAAAATTAGGGAATGACGTATTTATACATCTAAC
>JAKAQK010000235.1 GCA_021822625.1 bacterium
TAAATAAATACTGGATTCCCGCCTACGCGGGAATGACACCCGTTGGGTGAAGACCTTAAAACCTGCGAAGTCATTCCTGCGTAAGCAGGAATCCAGAAAAATAATTTTCTATCGGCAATTTTGGGTTTTATATTTACATTGACAATTTTTTAAATTTATTGAATAATTAAATTACTAAATAAATAATATAAAATGTATTAATTATTATAATATATGCCTAACACTTTTAAAATATACGAAGACTTGCAGGATTCTTTCAGCGAACAACAGGCTAAGACCCTTACTAAAGTCATATCCAAGGTTATTATCGACGAATCTAATATAGTCACCAAAGTCGAGTTTAACGACCTAAAAGAGATAGTTGCAGGTCTTGCCGTAACAGTTAAAGAGCTTGCAGAAGCCCAGAAGAGAACCGAAGCAAGAGTCGAAGAGCTTGCAGAAGCCCAGAAGAGAACCGAAGCAAGAGTCGAAGAGCTTGCAGAAGCCCAGAAGAAGACCGAAGAAACAGTCAGACGTCTCGTAGTCGATATGTCGGACGTTAAAAAACAGCTTGGCGGGCTTTCTATGGCGGTAGGTTACGGCATAGAAGACAAATACATTCCTATAATGGAAAGTTTTGCCTTAAACCGTTACGGCGCGGATATTGACGTGGTGGAAAGAAAGCATATAATATACCCTGACGGAAAATACGACGAAATAAACCTTTATCTCGAAGGCAGTATAAAAAATAAAAAGGTTTATATAATCGGAGAATCGAAAGCCCAGCCTGGCAAAAAAGATTTAGACAGATTCAACCTTATGCTCGGCAGGTTAAAAAATTACTTTAAAGTCAAAGACGACGGTATAAAAGGTTTCATGATCGGATACATTTATGCTCCCGAAGTAGAGGATTATGCTCATTCCAAATATCCGCACATTGATTTATTTAAGACCTATCAGATAGAAAGGATAGCCGGCTCAAGCAGAAAAAAATCTTAACCATGAGCTACTTTCCAAAAACGGGACTATACCTTAAGGCATGTTATATTAAAAAAGCAGCCATAATTTATAAATCTTACTTTTTTCCATACTTTTCAAGAATTAAATTTAAAATCCGGTGAAATTTGCTAAAATTTGTAGTTGAGGTTAATGGTTTGTCCGTTGGTGTCGATGGAGACGTGCTTGAGTATTTTGATGTTGCTTTCGGTGAAGAAGTAGCCGATGGAAAAGCCGATTGCGGAACCCATGAGGGTGTCGGAAAGCCAGTGGCGGTTGCGGTAAACGCGCTCCGCGTCCACGGCCGCAGGTATAAGATAAAGAAGCGGTTCGTGATAGGCGACGGCGTAGGGGGTTAGCATAGACCATGCGACGGTTGCGTCCCCGGATGGAAAAGATTTGTAGTTGTTGCTCATATTGAACGGTTTGAACTTAAACGGGTTATCGGTGCCGGAAGGTCTTTCCCTGCCTACGGATATTTTTAACGCTTCGGTTATTGCGCCGGCAAAAATTAAAGATTCTATTGACGTTAGGGAAACATCGGTAAGTTTTTTGTTCTTTGCGTAATATCCGTAAATAGAAAACAACGAAACCGCAGGCACCATATAGTCTAAACTTCCGAAAGGCTTAACTGCGTCGGTAATGTCTTTACCCGTATTGCTCTGGTGGTCCAAGGCGTATTTATTCACGCTTCGGTCAAGGAGTAAACTTCCGCCAAAAAGAACGGCAAATCCAAGAACGTAATATTTCTTCTTGACTAAAAAAGAAGGGTAGGATTCGACGTCGCTCAAAGATTTTTTGCATGAGTTATAAAGCATCTTGCCAGGGGAAGCATTATATCCAAAATCGTTACCGTTCGAGATATTCCGATTATTGTTATGCTGATTATGCTGATTATACAAAGGGGCATTAGCGCCGTTTATATTTATTTTATTAATCGCAATTTTGTTAGTTTTTTTGATTTTGTTAGTTTTACTCCTATTGCTATTAAGGTTCATACTTTTTCTGTTATCCGTTGTATAGACGTGGTAGTTTTTAACGTTTTTTTTATTTTTATGGATTATACCGGTACCAGTACCGGTATTGGTATTAATATAATAATTGCTATTGTAATAATGCGCAGAAAATGATGAAGCGGGGGTTGTCGTCGATGACGCCGCCGCATTTTTCGCAAAATATGGATTGAACTGCATAAGTAAAATTGCGGCGACGGCATACAATGCCGGTAATAATATTTTAAACTTGAATATTTTAAAATTAATCGGTCTCATTTTAATATTAGACTTTATTACTATTACTTTATTTATGAAAGAAATTTATAAGAATAAGATTTATATATTTTGTTTATGTAAGTTTATGATATTAATATAATTGAGTATTAAAAAAAAAGCAATTAATTTTTTACCGTTAATTTTTTACTGTTGTCAACTTTTAATTTGTCTATTGAATTTAACTTTTAATTTGTCATAATATCCTTTGTATTATTATTTTGCCTTTTAATACGTTTTATTAATAATCGCAATCAACCTTCATCACCCCCTTTGCC
>JAKAQK010000236.1 GCA_021822625.1 bacterium
TCTATCGGCAATTAATACGGCAAAAAATATCGGCATGAAAATAATTGGTTTTACCGGCGGAGACGGCGGAAAAATGGCGGAACCCGGAATGTGCGACCACCTTATTAAAATTCCGTCTAAAGACACCCCTAGAATCCAGGAAAATCATATTTTAATAGCTCATATTATATGCGAATTGGTTGAAAACAGTTTATTTGACAGCGTTTGAACTGCATATCTTAGATAACAATCTAAATTAAACCCATTTCATTTAAAAATTGCGAGGGATCGTCATGTTTTTTTTGTCCGCTATAAGTAATCCTATACTTAGAACAACTTATAAATAATTTTTTTTTCGTCCTTGTTAATGCAACATAACAATTTCTTCTTTCTTCTTCAAGCATTCTATGAGATTCATCGTCATTTTTTAGCGACCTGTAATCCGGCCATATTCCTTGATTTAATGAAACGATAAAAACATAATCAAATTCAAGTCCCTTAGAGGCATGACCTGTTAATATCGCAACACCTTTTCCTCCATTTTTTGAACTTAATGCAAGAAAGTTTAAAAAATCGCGTAGATTATTGGAATAATACCCTTCCTTTACGAATCTGTCATAAACATTATTTATGAATTCTTTATCCTTTCTAAAGTTATCTCCATTTACATCATTTATAGAAAAAAAAAGTTCGCTTAATTTATCGAAATATTCTTTATATTTTTTCTTCTCTTGTATAAACTCGTATAATATGGCGTAAATTTTATTATCCTTATTTCTATCAATGGTGTTTAATATTCCTTCTAGAAGACTATAGCCAATATTTTTATCTTGTACTTCCTGATAATTGAAATTTAAAAACTCGCATATCTTAAAATAAGCAGTTTTATCATTTTCATTAGAAATTAGTTTAAGTAAATTAAGAATAAAATTCATCTCTCTGGTTGCTATTTTTTCCTGGAGCATTGGAACGAAATGGGGTATATTGGCTTCGTTTAATTTATTATTTATTTCATCCAAAATATATTTATTTCTTCCTATAACGCATATTAAATTATCCCTGCCGATATCGTTGTTGTTATCGGCTAGCAAACTAACAATTTTTTCTTTTACGAATCCGGCTTCTTCCGCTTGAGAATCAAATTCGTTAAACTCAAAAGAATCTTCATCTGAAATATCGTTACCTGAGCATATAGGTTTTTTATTTTCTATTCTGAGATTATTATTTTCAATAAGTTTATTTGCAAGCTCTACGACTTTAGAAGGACATCTGAAACTTTCATTAATTTGTAAAATTTTCATATCGTATTTTTTACAAAGTTCCAAAAGATATTCAAATTTTGCATCATTCCATTCATATAACAACTGATCTTCGTCGGCAACTATAAACAAATTTTTGTAATTATCCCCGCAAATTATTTTAATCAATTCGAATTGCGCACTATTTGTGTCCTGTCCCTCGTCTATCATAATGTATTTATAAATTTGCCTTACATGTTCAATTATAAATTTTTTATGAAAAAGTTTATTTGCTTTCAGTATAAGATCCGAAAAATCAAGTATATTTTGTTCTTTTAGAGTTTTTTCATATAATTTAAAAATCAATTTAAAATCTTCGGAATAATTTTCGGCTAATTTATCGGTATTTATAAATTCCGAATCTATAAGTCTATTTTTTAATTTTATAAAGGCATAGTAAAAAGAAGGTATAGTATTTTTTATAATATCAGCATTATAATATTTATCCAAGAGTACCGTAGGTTTATTTTCTCCTTTTCTTTCCTTCTCTATTTCAATTTTAAGCGCATCCTCCAGTAATGTTATTAAATCTTCGTTATTATCGTATATCGTAAAATCGTTGCCAACGCCTATATGCTCCCCATATGAGATTAGCATATCATAACAAAAACCGTGAAACGTTCCTATAAATGTTCTATGGACTTCGCTTCCTACAAATTTTTCAACTCTGTTTCTCATTTCTTTAGCAGCTTTGTTTGTAAAAGTAAGCGCTAATATTTTAAATCTTTCATTAATGCTATTACCCAATATATAGGCTATCTTACTGGTTAATACTAAGGTTTTACCCGCGCCGGGACCGGCCAATACTAATAACGGTCCTTCAGTATATGTTACAACTTCTTTTTGGGACTCAGAAAGCCCATTTAATATGTCGTTCATAGTTTTAAGTTATTATTATATTTAAAATTAATATTGGTTTATCTTTTATTCAGATTATAATTTTATTAAAAAGTTCAACGATTTTATCAGGTATTTTTAAATTATTTTTTATAACGTGATCAGCCAAGTGATACGCAAACTCCGGTTTACCTTTAGAATCGATAAAACAATTTAAAATAAAATCTTCTTCTTCTTTATCGCTATCTTTTTCATTATCTATTTTGTTCTTCAACCATGAGTCATAATTTTTTTTGGAAAATTTTTCATATATAATTTCTTTTATTTTTTCTGCTTTATAAAAAGAAATATAATACTTTTCAAAATCAAAATTATCTGGAAGAAAAATTATGCTGTTTTTCTTAGA
>JAKAQK010000237.1 GCA_021822625.1 bacterium
ATTGGTCCGGGTATTATATTTGAAGAACTCGGTTTTACATATATAGGACCTATAGATGGACATAATATAGAATATTTACTCAGTGCGTTTGAAAATATCAAAAAAATCAAAAAACCTATTCTGCTCCATATAATTACTCAAAAAGGTAAAGGTTATGGACCATCCGAAAAAAATCCGTCATTATTTCACGGTATTTCGGCATTTGACAAAAACACCGGAATAATGCTTAAAAAAACTGGGAACATAACGCTTGGAGAGGTTGCAAGCAATTTTTTGGCTAAATTAGCTAAAAATAATGGCAATATCATCGCTATAACCGCTGCTATGACCGAAGGAACAGGTCTTTCTAATTTTGCAAAAATATACCCCGACAGATTTTTTGATGTAGGAATACAGGAAGAACATGCGGTTACATTTTCCGCCGGAGCCGCTGCAAACGGACTTAAACCTTATTTCTTTATCTATTCCACATTTCTTCAAAGGTCTCTTGACCAGATAATCCATGATGTATGCCTGCAAAATCTGCCCGTTGTTTTTTGCATAGACAGAGCCGGCATTGCAGGAGAAGACGGTGCAACCCATCAAGGTATATTTGATTTATCATACTTAGGCTATATCCCTAATTTGGTTATAATGTGTCCCAAAGACTCCGATGAACTTATGAGAATGATCAAAAGCTCCCTTTCTTACAATAAACCTGTTGCGATAAGATATCCTAAAAGCGAAATGCCTTATTTTGAGGTGCCGGAACCCGATGACGTAGACGCAATTAAAGAAGGCGAATTTGAAACGTTGATTGCCAATTTTGAATACATTATCGTAAGTATAGGGATACAAACCGTTATGCTTGAGAAAATATTGAATGAAATTAATGACAATAACAAAAATAACAAATATATAAAGCAAATAGGTCTTATTAATGCCAGATTCGCTTCGCCTATATCGGATAACCTGATAAATAAAATAAAATACGCAAAAAAAATAATGACGGTTGAAGAAAATGTCGAATTTTCAGGATTCGGAGCAAAAATTATTACATTATTATCTGAATCAGACAATTTATCTAATGATATATTAAATTTTAAGTATAAAATTGTTTCTTTGGGAAACAATTTTATTGAACACGGCTCAAGAAAAGAATTGCTTTATCTGTCCGGATTTTCAGAAGACGGTTTTAAAGTAATTATAAATGAATTCTTCCTTAGCGAGAATAAAATAATAAATATCGGTTCTTCGGCATAATCGGCAAACAATTATTGCAAATTCACTTATTTTATAAAAACCTGCCATCAGGAAATTTGATTTAACTTATTCTCGTGTGTATTTATGTTCAATATTATTTAAGCAAAAAGTGGAAAAAATAAGATTAGACATTCTGCTAGCTGAAAAAAATATTGCCGGACAAACATTGTCCAGAAGCAAAGCCTCTTCTTTGATAATAGAAGGTAAAGTTTTGGTTAACGGCAAGGTGTGCTCTAAACCTGGGACGCCGACAAATATTACAAGCGATATTAAACTTCTTGAGCCGGCAAATCCGTACGTATCAAGAGGAGGAGTTAAACTAAAAGGGGCTTTAATAGATTTTAACATAAATGTCGGCGGCTATATCGCTTTAGACGTTGGAGCTTCTACCGGCGGATTCACAGACTGTCTTCTTAAAAACGGCTGCAAATTAGTTTATTGCGTAGATGTCGGGTACGGACAGTTAGATTATAATCTAAGAAACAATAAAAATATAATTAATTATGAGAAAACAAATATAAAAGATATAGGATTTGATAAAATAAAAGAAAAAGTAGATATTTGCGTAATAGATGCATCTTTTATATCATTGGAAAAAGTACTGCCGCATGCCGTAAAATTTTTAAAAGATGAAGGTATTATTCTGGCATTGATAAAGCCTCAATTTGAAACAGGAAATAAAAAATTTCTCAAAAAAGGCATTGTTAAAGACGAAACAATATATGAAAGCATAATATCCGGCATTATAGAATCTTCAAAAAAAATAGGACTTCAAAGTTTAGGGGTAAAAAAATCGTGCATAAAGGGAAAAAAAGGGAATACGGAATTTTTCATACATCTTATAAAAACGACGGGCGAACCGTTACAGATATAAACAAAAAAATTACAGTAATAATGGAGCGTTTTCAAAAATTTTTAGCTTTAACATTACTTGCTAATATCTTAGCGATATTTTTCGTTTTAACTGCCTTCGCATCAACTTCAAATGCATATAGTACATCAGATATACAAAAAGTTATAAAAGGTTTTATTTACGAAAATTACGGAAATTACGGAAAATCTTTATATAACCTGAAAAGCGCGCTGAAAAAATCTCGCAGCGCTGCCGGATATTATGAGCTTTCTAAATTATATTTAAAAAATAAGAATTTTATAAAAGCTATCTATTATATAAATAAATCAATTAAAACATCTTCCGGAAAATATAAAACTAATTACTACATCTTAAAAACAAAAATATATTTAAACGAAAATAAAATTAAGATCGGA
>JAKAQK010000068.1 GCA_021822625.1 bacterium
TCATTGTAGTTTACCCTTTTAAATTTGATTTTTTTAAATTCCTTAATTTAAATTCTAACAGATTTTTTAAGTTACGGAATAAGAAATTTAAAAGTTCTGTTCAGATTTATGGGTTCATTATACTCGGAGTAGCAGATAAATATCTCGGTTTATACAAACCCGCTCTTTATGATTTTAAGCGGGCAATTCCCCTTGCTAACGATAAAGATAGGCTAATGCTGGTTTATAACTGGATAGGCGGAGTGTTTAACTCGGTCGAGGACGAAAAAGACGCTTTAATATATGATTTCAGGTCGTTAAAACTTGCAAGGGAACTTAATAATAAAAGTATTGAATCTGCCGACATCAATATTATTGCTTCAATTTATTATAATGAAGGCAAATATCAAAAAAGCCTGCATTACGAAAAAAAATCTTTGGCTCTTAGTCAAACCAAAAAAGGAAAGGCTTTAAGCTATACTTATAAGTCTTAAAAATACAATTACAGATACAGTTAATTTTTATCAGGTTAAATAACTCAATAATATAAATAAGTTATATTAAACTATATCTACCTTGACACGGTAGGGGTCGGCGGTGCAAAAGCTTTCATGCCTGCTACCACCACAAGCTACAGCAATATGTCTTAATTTAAAACTATTCAAATGTTTAGAGAATTTTGTTAGGAAATCAAGTAACGCATGGCATGCCTTGGGTGTTGCACATAATTTGTTCATTATTAAAAAAAAGCGCCTAAACGATTTATCGTTTTAGGCAGCGACTTAAGATATCTTATAAGATATCTTAATATATCTTAGGCTACCATTAAATTTGTTCGTTATTACCATTATATTTATTCGCATTACCATTAAATTTGTTCGTTATTACCATTATATTTATTCGCATGATATTAAAACAAAGAAAAATAAAGGTATTATATGTATATTAATTTAAAATATATAATTAAAATTTTTTTTATATTATAAAATAAACTTAAATTAATCCAGTATAGCCAAATGCCAGGGCCACCTCATCATAAATATTTTGGCAACAATACTTCGACAATACAAATCACGTAATTCACGCAAATTAAGTAAATTACGTAAATAACGTAAATTATTTATAACCGATAACCGTCTTACGATTTACGTCTTACGATTTACGATTTACTCCGTTTTGAATCTTCATTCTTTTGTTCAGTTGTGTATTTCGATATCAAATCTTTTAAAGCGTCGTCGTCCCATGAGCAAATCTTTCGCATGCCTTTTATGGACTGTCTGTTAAATCTTTTCTGCTTAAGTTTTCCCTGCTGTAATATGTTTAGCGCAATGTGCCTTAGAATAGCCATTACTTCCGGAGCGTTTCCTTTCCTTATTCTAGAATAATCTTCGTTGAAAGACATGTCTAAAGTCCAATGCAGTGTATTTTCTATACCCCAGTGATCGCGAACTGCTTTTAGTATAATTTTAGGATCTGGATCTTTTATGGACGAAATATAATAACGGGTTTCATTGGTAGTTTTATCTTTGATTTCCCGGGTCGAATCTATTCTTATAATACTATTAATGCTATCCCAGTTTTCATTATTTTTTTTAAACCATTCAACGTCTGTAGATACGTAGCAGGTTCTGGTTTCAAGCCTGCCGTGTCCTTTATCGTAGTCCGTCGCTTTTTTAGTTTTAGCGCCTGAACTTAAAAAAAGCTTGACATCTTCCAACAGTAAGCATTGATTTCCTTTTAAAGAGAAAATATATTCTCCTTCTTTTGAAACTATTTTATTTGCGATTTTATATTGGCAGCCCATTGCGTCTATAGTAATTATATGGCCTTTAACGTCAAAAAGATCTAATAGTAACGGAATAGCGGTAATTTCATTGCTTTTATTAGAGACCTTCTCCTGCGCAAGCACTACTCTTGCTTCCGTAGCAAAAGCGGAAACCATATAGAGCATCCCTTCTTCGCTGTTTGTCCTTCTGCTGCTTTTACAGTCTATGGCAATTACTTTAGCGCCTGCCGTTTTGGCTACGTAATTAACCCATTTAGAAAAGATATCTTTGAAATGACCTAAGTCAACCGAACGAAAGAATCTGCGAACGGTGTCGTCGCTCGGCACTCCGTTTTCAAATGGTAGATAATTTCTTAAATATGCTATTTTTGATTTTCCGTAATTTTCTACGTCCTGCCAACCTTCCGCTCCGCAAATAATGGAAAGAAGCGTAACTAAAAATATTTCCGAAACGGGGTATATCAGATTTTTCTGCGCCCTTGGATCTTCTATAGATTCGAAACGGTCTAAGAAATTAGTTTCCAATAGAGCGTTATTTTTTAGCTTTGTTTCGCCTTCGGGAACCTTTCCCTTACGGGACATGCCGGTAGGAATTAAGCCTAACTCTTTATCTATTATTCCGATTTGTCCTAACGTTACTTTCTTAGTGCGCTTCTTTTCCGGACACCATTTAGACGTTATGGCGTACATACGGTACTTACCGTTGAAATTTCTGATTTCGCTATTTGGAACTTTATGTTTTAAAACCCAGTCGGGAAGTGCCATTTTAACCTCCGTTTAAATTATATCTTATATTTAATATCTAAATCAATTTAACGCTATTTGATTTTGTTTGATTTAATTTAATGTTCTTAATTTAATTGTTATTTAATTTAATTTTCTTAACGTTATTTAGTTTAATGTGCTTAATTTTATTTAATTTTGCTTTTTGCGTACCGAACATTCCATATTTCATTACTACGTCTCATATATTATATCAGACGTAGTAATGAAAAGCAAGAGAAAAAAACGAAAAATGTAGTTTTTTTATGAATTGTAGGGGAATATTTATAAGGATAGAATTAATTTAATGAGGTAGCCCTGAGCCAAATGCATTCCGCTATTGACAAGGATATCAAATAAATAAGTCCGTTTGGAACTTATTTAAATAATGTTAAGGGGATATTTAAAATAATGGAGGGAAATTTAATAATCTTAAAGTAATCCTAAAGGCTTAATTTCTTTGAAAAGCTTTTCTTTATTGATCTTTTTTTGCTCATGATTTGGATAATAAAATTTTATTTGATCAAGAGTCTTATAAAAAACCATATTATTTGATATTTCAATATTAAATTTATTTTTTAAATCATATTTACTATCTTTTATATTTTTTAAAATTCTTTGATAGTTTCTAATACCCATATTTTCTTTTCTTATTCCTGTGGTTGCCAATATTAATTCAAGCGGCATGTGTAATTCGCTTTTGAAATTATGACTTAAACAATATCTGACCAAACTTTTTACAACAGCTGATTTGATTGATATAATATTGTAAATATGTTTTTTATAGTTAACTGCAATATCTGAGGTTGTAAAAAAAACTAAATATTCAGGGCAAAATATAATATATTCGTTTAATTTATCATGGACTGATTTAATAATATTTGTTCGGAATCCTTTTTCTGTTTTTTTATCAAATGTATCAATTACAACACTTTGTAGATCTATTATTTTTTCTTCAATCCATTTAGCGTTTTTCGATTTCATCGATAATCCTAATTTTTTTTGTATTTCATATTTTGAAATTTTTGCCCCTACTATTTTCCCAATTTTTGTTTCAATCGTGCCAGACTTGTTTAAAATTATGTCAATAATATCGCGGTGTTCCTGCGTCAATAAAACCCGGTGAACTTTGATTTTGTAATCATTTCCGTCGTACGCAACTATATACTTATTTTTTTTAAATTCTTTAGCAAAATAGCTTCGGCTTGTTTTTCCAACAGGCAAAAAAATTGACGAGCGCATCTGCAATATTGAATTGTTGCAAGTTTCTGCTCTTTTATACCATTCCAAAAATTTTGGCATTATAAATATTCTTCCTCCGTATTTTCTTCTTCTCTCCCCTTTTCTTCTTCTACATTATTTATTTTATTTTCCGTTTTATTTGATATAAGATATTCTACTTCTCTTTTAGGCTCTGAAATACGAAAACCTTTCAGATATTTAAGATCGTCGGACATCAATGCGGTTAAATCAAAATTTACGTCTTTATACCGGGGGCCTAAATTAGTCTTAGAAATATATAATTTTTGTTGTTTATTTTCCTTTTTAATGGTCAGGACATGCCTTATTTTATTAATAATATTCACTGAGCCAAATATTTCATCAACGCTGGTTTTTTTGTCGCTGTAACCACCCTTATTAAAATGATGTAAGAGCAGCGCTGTTCTTCCACCTAATGCTTTTTTGCTATGCGGTAATTTGTTTGAATTTGCGTGGAATCATTGAAATTAATTTCTGTTGTGCTCATCATAGAATCTATAATAACTAGATCAGGATTAATATTTTCTATTTCTTCTTTTAATTTTTTAAAATATTTACTTTTAACGGCTTTCCCATATTCCGTTGTTGAAAATAAAGCGTAATCCGAAGCTATAATCTTAATTTGTTCAGGATTTACATCCGGATTATTAAATTCTTTTAAAAGTTCTTTGATATTTTGATTTACTTGTTTGAAATTGGCTTCACCGGTTATCACTAGAAAATTATTAATTTTATTTTTAATCACTATTTCCTTATTAAAATTTTTGTTAAACAAAGCGTGGAGTGCTACTTGAATGGCAAAGGTTGTTTTGCCAGCTGAACCTAGCGCGGCAAGAATTATGATTTCATTTTTTGCGATAAGATAGTCTATTATCCATTCCTGTTGGCTATCCAAATTATAATCAAAATTTTTAGCATTAAGCGTTTCGAGCTCTTCTTCCAGTTCATTGTCGTTATTTTTTTCTGTATGTTTAATAAAATAATTTTTATATTTTTCATAACTATCCAAATCTTTTAACATTTGTATAAAAGACCCGCTTCGTCTTATATTGTCTTTATTAATTGCCTTGTTTATTAGGGTTTCAGTTCTTTTTTGATCATATTCTGGGCCGAAAAATATTTTAAAATAGTGATGTATTTTATCTTTTAGGTTGTTTTCAAGGCAGTATCCAATACAATTTAGCTCAAACTCGTAGCCGTTTACATCTGGATTATTTGCTAAATCTATAATTATAGGCTCTATCTCATTATTTATATACTTAGTTGATTCATAATTTATTTCTTTAATTTTATTTGAATCTACATATGTTTCCTTTGGCCTAATCAATTGAATAAAATTGTTATTTATATTATCTATAAAATTAAAATTTAAATTTTTTAGTATATATTTTTTTTGGGTTTCGGGGTGTATGGAAGGCGGCAATACTACATTTTTTCCGGACGCTAAAAGTTCTATTTCAATCCCTGGGCTTTTATAGAGTGTCCGATTAGCTTTTAGTTTTAAATTGTCAAATATAAATGTTTCAATGAATATATAACAATGATAACCACCTGAACCTGTCAGAGTGTTTGCATTTATAGAATATTTTTTTGCAAATTTATATGCTTTTGCTGCTAATATTTTATGTTTTTCTATTTCAGATTCATCATTTCGAAATAATTTTTTTCTATCTATTCCCGCATCGTCTTTTTCTATTGATTTTATGTCAATATCTAAAACCACAATATTGTATGTTTTGCCATCTTTTATAAATATTGAAGTTCGACCCGGACGAAATCCTAAATTTCTGCGATGTGAGATATCTTCAATATTGTCTTCATTTTTAAAAATATCAAATATTTTATCTTTTAGTGGAGGTTCTGTTGTCCATCCACTCCGTGTAGGCACTTTCGAAAGAGCTATAAGAGGCTGCAAGTCAAAACCATTATCATAAAAAAATTGTATATATTCTTTATATGTTTCCATTTTTATTATCCTTAATAATTTTTATTAATTAAATTTTTATTCTTTAAACAGGTTTAATAAAATTTTTTTCGATAAATTTATCCAGATCTTCTTTTCTAAATTTGTAATGCCTGCAAATTTTTATAAAGCCTATCTTTCTTTCATAAATTAAATTTTGTAGAGTTCTATAGCTTAAGCTTAGATATTCTGATGCTTCTTTGGCTGATAATAATGCGCTATTTTTCATATCTATTTCATTTTTATTCATAATCTGATTTTAAATAAATTTATGCCAATCTTAACTGCAAAATTTAAAAAAATCCTTGACAAATATTTTATTATCAATAAAAATGTAGAGTTATGAAGGTTTTAAAAATAGATTTAGAAAGATTATTTGAAGGATTTAAGGCCGCAACGATACTTGATTCTTATATTTATAATTTTAATGAAAAATATGTCAATAATGTATATCGAGAGTCAGTAAATGACAAATATTTAGAATTTGAGGGGATAACTGAAATTCAAAGATTTAAATTTTTATTATTGGGTGTTGAAGTTAATTTAATAAGTCAAGAAAGTTTAATTAATCCAGATGTAAGAGACTATTTTTTATCTTATTCAAAATTATTTGCTAAGTATTTTGATAGATTTAAAAATGGAGAAAAAATTGACAATGAAATACTTTTTTACTTATATTTTTTGTATAAAAACGAAAGAAAATTTTTTAATAAAGAATTAATTATAAAGAAGCTTTTATTGCAAATTGATTTTGATTTTTTTTATTTTTTTATAACAATAATTAATTCGCTTAGAGCAGATGATATTAAAATTGATAAATATGATAGCTTAAATCATTATAAAGATCTAAATAATATACCTATAATAGGAATAATGGATAAAATAAGCGGAAACCAATATAAGAAAGAATTATCGTTTAGGCAAAAATATGTCATAATATCAAAGCTGATTATGTTATACTTTAAAAAAATTAAAATTTCTAACGATAATTTATTTGAATCGGGCTTGCATTATATAATTTTTAGATTAATTGATAAAAAAGATGAGGAATTAGATTATTTACAAGAAATAGGTAGAGATAACGGCTATTCAGCTTTTTTAAATTCCAAATTATTTAGATCACCTATGTCTGCAAAAGCTACTAAAGAAATGTTTGATAACATAGAATATTTGTATCAAAAAAAAGATATTTTAGAAACTGTTGCTGTATTTGAACTCCACGGACAAATACTCAATAAATCCTTTGAGTTTGCGAAAAAAAATAAAAGAAAAGAATGGAAAAAGCAGGAGTTTATTAATGCTCTAAAAAAATACAAAAACCAATCTGAAATGGCGAAAGCTTGTGGTGTTTCACGGCAAAGAATTTCCGAACTTAAGAAAAAATTTAAAATTAAATAAAAGGAGTATAATAAAGTATGCCAAAAGAATCAAGTATCGTAGGAGATTTAATAAACTTTCGCGGATTGATATATAGTCCTGTAAATGAACAGGGTGTCGTTTATCTGTTTAGTAAAGTTGCCGAAGATTTAAATATGTATGTTGAAGAAGTAAGAACTGCTTATCCTGATTGTGTAGCGCGAAGGTTTAATGGAAAAGGTTGGCAGAAAATATATATAGAATTTGAATACCTTTCTAACAACTTTGTTCAACATGGACATAATCAGGAAGATTGTGATATTATTGTTTGTTGGGAGAATAATTGGAAAGACTGTCCGCTAGAAATTTTGGAATTAAAAACAATTATAAAAGGGTTACCAAATAAAATCGTTGTGCGCTCTGATAAATATGAACAGTCATTACTAGACGATAATTCTATACAAAAAACCGAATTATTTGAAAATTTGGGTATTTCGCAGTTCGTAATTAACTTATATGAAAAGTTTGAGTCGGAAATTTTATCTTTTAACAGTGAAATATGGAGAAAAGTTGTACCTCCTGATTATTTTACATTTTATTCTCCTAAGCGTGTATTTATATATGCCACATTGCAAAAATCGTCTATACGTCTAACAATATTTACGCGCGGTAATGATATTCCTAATGTAAAGCCAATTAATTATAAAACCGGCGGACATAAATGGGGGAAAATATGGATTAAAACAGAATCGGATCTCGAATTAGCAGTTGAAGCTTGTAGGGTGTCTTATGAAAGAATCATAGCAGCATTAAAAGACAATGAACCTACAGGATGGTATGCAGAAGTTGAGCCAGATAATTTAAACGATGACGAAATTTCTTGCGTCAATGAATTAAACACTAGTAGCGAAGATCAAAAGATATAAAATAAATGTAAAGATTAAAAAATGAGAATCTAACTTTGAAATATAATTTCCTACTTATTTCCTACTATATTTATTTTCTAAAAAATTTATTAATAATATTAATAGGTTATTATATATATAAACAGACTACGAATCTGCAGGTCGGGGGTTCGAATCCCTCCGGGCGCACCACTTAAAAACACTGAGATTAAGCCTTTTATCGTAATTCACTCAATTTGACAAAAATGTAAAAAATAGGTAAAATTATGCAAAATTATGAAAATTTTACCTACAAAAACCTCTACACTTTGCAAAAGCAAGATCTTTAATTGCAGAATTTATTTAATTTTTAATCAATAAAAAAGTTAAATTATTCCAGGCGTTTAATTTAATTTTAAACTATTATTATTATTAATTAAAGTTTTTAAAAATTAATAATGATAATTAATTATTTTATAATAATAATTAAAATTTTCAAAATTTATCCTGTGGAATTGATGGGAAAAATAAACGCTCTTTACAAAAACTTATCGCCTTATATCCCCATAGCTATAAGCTTGTGGGCCTTAGGGCGATTTCTTTGGTAAGAATTATGACTCTAAGGATTACGGCTATAACGTTTATCCTGATGAAAACCCTAAATGATATTTAACCGGTCTTAAAACGCAAATACGTCGGTTTTTTGTAACGCCGCTTGAGACAGGCGACTGGAGAGAACGATTAAAATATGCTATAATAGTGTTATGAAAAAAGAAAACGTTAAATATATAACAGGATTAGGCGCTTTAAATATTACTGGTGCGGATTGGCATATTTTAGAAAAATAAGCTGAAACAAATACCCCCGAAGCCTTTTCCAAAGACTTGCAGAACTGGCTCGGTAACGGCAGAGGTTGGAAGAGGCAGTAATTATGAAAAACAAAGAAATACTTTTTAAAACCGCTAAAGATTCAAACCTTTTTTGGTCGTATTCTAAAGATATAACCGTTGCAGACATTCCGGAAGAACTTCTTATAGAAAAAATCCTATTATACGGAGATATAAAGGACTTAATACTATTATTCCAGACATATCCTTATGATACTATATATAAAGTCTGGACGGAAGCGCTTTTGCCAGATAAAAGATATAAACCTGCAAACTATTTTTTGGCTAAATTCTTTTTTAAAACCGATATGGATAATATTAAAGTAGAAACAAAATTAGATAAATTAATTAATATTATAAAAGCGTCGTAAGTATGAACGAAAAACTATTAGAAAATTTATTGCAGAATACAAGAGAAGTTTTCAATAAATTCTCGACGGCAAAATTAGATTTTTTAGATAATTTTGTTTTAGTAGGAGGCAGCGCTTTAGCTATCAGGCTCGGACACAGGCAGAGCGAAGATATTGATTTTTTTACGCATAAAGACTGGTTCGATAAAAAAAATATATTATCTGTTTCTAATTTCTTTAAAGATTATGAAATATTATTAAACGGTAAAGAACAAATCGATTTGTTATGCGATAAAGTTAAAGTTACTTTCATGAACGCATCGTCTAATCAGGCATGGCATTTTTTATCGCCTTCCGGTTCTGCCGAGGAAAATAAAATAGAAGGGATTAATATAGCGACTATAGATCAACTTTCTGCAATGAAAGTGCATGTACTTTTTTTAAGGTCGACATTCAGGGATTATTACGATAATTATGTTTTATCTAAATACCATATAGGATTGGAAAATATGTATAATAACGCATATAAATATATTCCAGGTATGTCTTTCAGGCTATTTAGCACTGCCTTAACTTATACAAAAGATATTAAAGACGAAAATATCGAATACTTAAAACCTAAATATAAAGTTACTAAAGAAGAAATACAATCTTATTTTGAAAAAGAGATTAAAGAATATATCGAAAAAGAACTTATAAAATCTAAAAATCAGCATATTGCTCCTATAGAATAAGAATCCGGCGCCTTTTTCAAAGACTTGCAAAACAGGCTCGGCAACGGCAGAGGGAGGGCTGGGGGACTGGGTAGGTAAACTACAAAAACCCCTACATAAAAAATATATCGCAGTGCAAGATTAATTATTTCAATAAGTTAAAAATCACACTTTCTAATATATTATCTAGTATATTGTCTAAACAATATGTTTCGCATACAATATATAATATAGGAGCGCTTTTATTTGAATAATAAAATCAATTTAGATAACAAAAATATTACGAATAATAAAAATCATAACAATATTGCAGTATTAATATTGTCTTGCCCCGATAAGAAAGGAATTGTCGCTTCTGTTTCTAAGGCGCTTTTTGACGGCGGAGCTAATATAATTGAATCTAATCAACATTCCACAAAGCCTCCGAATAGACATTTTTTTATGAGAATAGTTTATGAATTAGATGCAAATACCGATAAAGATAAAAGTATGCTCGCTATAAAAAGCAATTTAGATGAAATAGCATCCGAGTTTCATATAAATTATACGATAGGCGACTTATCGGTTAAAAAGAATGCGGCAGTATTCGTTTCAAAAGAAGAGCATTGTCTTAATGAACTTTTATGGCAAAAGAATGCAGGGGACGTTCTGTTAAATATTAGCTGCATAATTTCAAACCATACAAATTTATCAGCCATAGCAAATTTTTATAAAATCCCTTTTATTTATGTCCCTTACGAAATTCCTTCCGATAGCGGTTCTTTTGGCATATTTAGCGCATCGGATAACAACTCAAATGCTTATAATAGCGGATATAGCTGTAAAATAGTAGATAATAAAACAATGATGACAAAACAGGAAGAGATAATCCTTGAAAAAATAAATAATTTTGATGTGGATTTTATTATATTGGCAAAGTACATGAGGATTTTTTCAGGACAATTTATTAATTTAATCGGTAAAAAAATTATAAATATTCATCATTCATTTTTGCCTTCCTTCCCTGGAGCAAAACCTTACGAACAGGCATATGAAAAAGGCGTTAAAATAATAGGCGCGACTGCCCATTTTGTTAATGAAAAATTGGACGACGGACCTATAATAGAACAAGATGTTATAAGGATAACCCATGAAGACAACCCCGATGATTTGAAAAGAAAGGGGAAAATAATAGAAAGATTAGTATTGGCAAAAGCCGTAAAATTGTTTATTGAAGACAGAATTATAGAATACGGCAATAAAACTATAGTTTTCGACTGAATGAATATAATGAATGTATAAGATAAAATATTCGGTTTAACCGCAAATCCAATTGACAGTGGTAAATAAATAAATCCGTCCCCTTTATTCTTAAATTGCAAAAAGGAGGTGAAAAAGTATTTTTGTTCAAGAGATTAAATTGTAGGAGGGTCAAATTTAAATGCGTAAAGGGGTCAAATCTCTTGACAAACAACAGTAGTACACAAATAAATAAATCTATTCCCTTTAATCAAATAAATTTGTCCCCTTTAATCAAAGATTTACCGTTGCCGTTCTGCCAAAAGCTCCGGCTATTCTCTGTATCATATCTATCCCTATATTAACGTTCCCGCTTTCTATTTTTGATATAACGGCCTGCGTGGTTCCAATCCTTTTTGCCAGCTCCGCCTGAGATATTTTATTCTCTACTCTTAATGCTATTAGTTTTTGAATAAATTGATACCTGAGTTCAAGATTACCCCATTCTTTTTTAAATTCTTCGTCTTTTAACTGTTCATTTAAATATTTAGTAAAATCATCCATTTTAATGACCTCTATTTTTTATTTATAATTTCTCTCATTCTATTTTCCGCAATTTTAATTGCTTCATCGGGAGTTTTATTGGTTTTTTTGACAAAGCCATACAACAATACAAAAGTTTTTTCTTTATGCGCAAAATAAAGAATACGATAAATTCCAGCTTTGTCTCGCATTCTTAATTCATAAATTTTATTCTTTACATATTTTACGAACGGTTTTTTTAAAGAAAGTCAGTTCTTTTTAAGAAGCTCTATATGCCTTAATATTTTGGATCTTGCATACAAAGGCAAATCATTGAGCCAGTCTTCTACGGGCGATTTGTTATTATGCTTGAAAAAATTTATTTCCCATTCCGTATTTCCCATTTATGTATTATATCTTATAGGATATAAAAATACAATAATATCTGTAAACAATAACTACTGAATAAAAATCTTACTAAATCAATCGTTATATCCGTCATTAATATTAGAAAATA
>JAKAQK010000002.1 GCA_021822625.1 bacterium
GTCTGATTCAATTTATATCATAATTATTTTATTTAATTTATTTTAGTTATTTTTTATTTATTTTTTTAATTTATATTGCAGTAGATAATTTAATATATAATAAATATTAGTATCGTAATTTTTTTTAAGAAAAATATATAAAATATTATATTAATATTATCAAATTTATTTCATTTTCTCAATATATTATAAATAAAAAATTGCTATATTTGCGGTATTATTATAAAAATATTCTGTAATTTTTATTATATATTTAGTATACTATAAATATTATAATGGAAATAATAAATAATTTAGAAATAATTCTCATAACTATATATTTTTGATACGTTATAAATATTATGACAATAATAATAAATAACTTGACAGATAACGATAAAATAAACGCAGTAAATAATTCCGACAACAGCGGCGAAGCAAATACCGCACGCGTTAAAAATACAGCCTCCTCTAAAACGGCGGACGGTCCCGACAAAATTAAAATAAATACAAAAAACACCGGCGATATAACGTCTGCCGAGATGAGCGAGATAAAACTCGTTGCATCAAAATTTGAATCGATTTTTTTAAATATACTCTTTGATTCTATGTCTAAAGAAAATAGCGGAGGCACATTCGTAAATCACGGCAGCGCCTATAAAATTTTTAATTCTATGCTGTACCAGTCTATTGCAAATAATGAATCATACGGCAGAGGTATAGGAATAGCAAGAATGATAGTTAATTATTTTAAAGAAAATCCTTCATTGATAAAAAATAGTTTAAATATTTCAAAACTAAAATCAGAAACAAGCGAACTGTCTAACTCCAACGATTTTATGGAAGCCGTAAATACTTCAGAAAAATATCTGGGTAATGCGGCTATTTTAAATAATTATAAAAAATTAAGCTCTTTAAATAATCAAGCGAACGGCGGCGGCAATAACGGCAATATTTCCGATAATTCAGTTTCAGGTTATCCTTCCGGCGGATACACATCGATAGACAGTTTAGCTAAGGCAGCTTCTAAAACGTACAATCTGCCTTATAATTTAATTAAGGCGGTTATAAAAACCGAATCCGGTTTTAATCCTTACGCAGTCTCGCCTAAAGGAGCAGTCGGATTAATGCAGGTAATGCCCCAAACAGCCGAAGAAATGGGTGTGGATGACGTATCAAATCCTGCGGCTAACGTGTTTTGCGGAAGCCTTTACTTAAAAAAAATGATAGACCGCAATAACGGCAATATAGAACTGGCTCTTGCCGCCTATAACTCAGGACAGGGCAATGTAGATAAGTACGGCGGAATACCGCCTTTTGCAGAAACGCAAAATTATGTAAAAAAAGTTTTAAATTATTATAATGAATACAACGAAAACGCCGGCGGATGAGATGACTGCAATAGATAACAAAATACGGCAGCACATCAACAACATAACGAAATAATGACATAATAATATAGCAACATAATAACAGTGCGGCAGTACAGCAAAATAATTTTAAAAAGGAAATTCAATAATGTCTATTCTTAGAAGAAATAAAGCGGCGGTAATTAATTTTTCCGGAGCTATAACATCGCAAAGTATCGCACCTTATATTTCTTTAATAAAAAAAATTGAGAAGACCGATTCCATAAAAGGCGTTCTTTTTACTATTGACAGCCCGGGCGGCAGCGCTATACATTCGGAACTTTTATACTTTGCAATAGAAAGATTAAAGAAAAAAGGCAAAAGAGTATACGGATATCTTGAACTTGCCGCATCAGGCGGATACTTAGTCGCTTCGTCATTAGAAAGGCTTTATGCTCCTCCGTCAGGAATAATAGGTTCAATAGGAGTAATAAGTATGAAGCCCGTATTAAAGGAAATATTAGGTAAAATCGGCGTCGATTACGAGATATTAAAAAAAGGCAAATATAAAGACATGTGGTCTTTTACCAGACATTACACGGATGAAGAAAGAGCGAGCATAGAAGAACTTCAGGAAGACATTTATCTAAGATTTATAGAAATAGTTTCGGAAGGAAGAAAAATTTCTAAAGACGATGTTTTAAAACTTGCTACGGGAGAATTATTTTCTTCTAAAAAATCGTTATCTAATAAACTTATCGACGAGATTTCTGATTTAGATAAAGCAATAGAAGATTTATGTAAAGAAATAAACGCAAATCCTGAAAAGGTTATCTATATGCAGATTAAAAAACCTTTTTTCCAAAAAATAATTAACAGGTCAATGGTCGGAATAATCGAAGATATATATTACAATTTAATGTTTTAGCTTAATTATACACGAATATACATACACTAGCACAATAACTTAATATAAGTATTGTTTGTTATATATTTATAATACACTTTAAATTTTAAATTCTATATATATTTTCATGTCCGCTATTTACCGATAATTGCCGTAAAGCCCGCAAGCTTATAGCAATGGGGATATAAGGCAATAAGTTTTTATTTTTATTCAGAGAAGGGACATCTTCTCTTGGAGTAGGCAGAGTTAGACGGAGTTATCCAGCATCTGCCGTCGATACCAGAATCCTCTGTTATTTAGGCATGGGGAGTATGTCAAAAAATGCTTTAAATTCTATTTATATTATTAAGTTATGGGTAAAATTATAAATTTAAAAGAATATTTTGATGCGCTGGATAATACCGAAACCTGTATTGTAAACGGAAATATTACAAAAGCAGTCGGTCTTGCTATTGAAACCACGCATCCTTATTTGTCGGTCGGTAAAATATGCAAAATAATTAACAATAATAACGGTAATAATACTAAAACCGGCGGCGGCAATGACGGGTTTATCACTGCAGAGGTTATAGGCTTTAAAGACGGCAAGGCTATTCTAATGCCTTACGGCGATATTTCAGGAATAAATCAAAACAGCAAAATAATATTATTAGACGAAGAAGAGAAATTTCCCGTTGGAGATAATCTGAGAGGCAGAGTGCTTGACGCCTTCGGAAATCCCATGGATGATAAAGGCAAAATAGTCTGTTCTGATTATGCAAAAATTGTTAACGAGCCTCCTTCGCCATTATCGCGAAGCAGAATAAAAGAAGTTATGGATGTAGGGGTAAGGGCGATTAATGCGCTCTTTACTATAGGCAAAGGGCAGAGAATAGGTATTTTTGCCGGTTCGGGCGTCGGAAAAAGCACTCTTATGGGTATGACCGCAAAATATACCTCTGCAAGCGTGAATGTTATAGCTTTAATAGGTGAAAGAGGAAGAGAAGTCAGAGAATTTATAGAAAAAAGCCTTGGAGAAGATGGGTTAAAAAAATCCATTATTATTGTAGCAACCTCCGATAAATCACCGCTTGTAAGGATGAGAGCGGCGTTTGCCGCAACCTCTGTGGCAGAATATTTTAGAGACAGGGGCGAGAATGTTTTATTAATGATGGATTCTCTGACAAGATTTGCTATGGCTGCCAGAGAAATAGGCCTGGCAGCGGGAGAGCCTCCTACGATGAGAGGATATACGCCTTCTGTTTTTTCGGTTTTGCCAAAACTTTTAGAGAGGGCGGCAATATCCGAAAAAGGAAGCATTACAGGTATCTATACCGTTTTAGTAGAAGGAGACGATTTAAACGAACCTATATCAGATACCGCAAGGTCCATATTAGACGGACATATCGTATTATCAAGGAAAATAGCCGAGGAAGGGACTTTTCCCGCTATAGACCCTCTTTCAAGTATTTCAAGAGTTATGCCCGATATCGTCTCTAAAGAGCACCTTGTTAAAGCAAGAGAGGTTTTAAAAACTATTTCTGATTACAGAACTAATGAAGACCTTATAAATATCGGGGCATATTCAAAAGGCTCTAATAAAAACATCGATTTTGCAATTGACAGCATAGATAAAATAAAAAATTTTATAAAGCAAAATTTTGACGAAGAATGCTCTTACGATGAAAGTGTGATTCAGCTGCAGAAACTTATTTAACTTACATAATAACATACATATAACAAAAAGTAACATAACACATACAGCATATATTAAAATAAAACATAGGAATATAACATTATGACGCCGTTAAATATTGATAATATTCATAAAAAGAGAATTGACAGGGATGAAGCGCTTAATTTGTTTAAAGATAATGATTTGCTTAAAATAGGAAAAATAGCCGATACGTTAAGAAAAGAAAAACATTCCGACGGCATCGTCACTTTCATAATAGATAGGAATATTAATTATACAAATGTATGTTCTTCCCAGTGTAAATTTTGCGCTTTTTATAAAAGTAAAAATGATGACGGCGCTTACATATTAAATCAACATGAAATATTTAAAAAAATTGAAGAGACTATAGAACTTGGCGGTACGCAAATATTAATACAGGGCGGGTTAAATAAAGATATAACATTTGATTATTATTTAGATTTATTATCCGCTATTAAACAAAATTTTGATATTCATATCCATGGATTTTCTCCGCCTGAAATATATTTTATGGCCGAAAACAACAATTTAACCATTAGAGAAACTATTGCGCTTTTAAAAGAGGCGGGTTTAGAATCTATACCCGGCGGCGGAGCAGAGATTCTTGTCGACAGGGTTAGGACTAAAATCAGCCCCAATAAAATCGGCAGGGATAAATGGCTTGAGGTAATGGAGACTGCGCACAATGAAGGATTAAATTCTTCCGCTACCATGATGTTCGGGACAATAGAAACCGACGAAGAGATAATAGAGCATCTTTTTAAATTGCGCGAACTGCAAGATAGAACCGGCGGATTCAGAGCATTCATCCCATGGAGTTTTCAGAGCAGAAATACAAAGTTGAATCCAAGAAACACGTACGGTCATTATTATCTCAAGGTTCTGTCTATTTCAAGAATAGTTTTAGATAATTTTGATAACATACAGGCGTCTTGGGTAACCCAGGGAGCGAAAATGGCTCAGGCTGCATTGAGTTTCGGCGCAAACGATTTAGGTTCAACCATGATTGAAGAAAATGTCGTCAAGGCTGCTGGCACATGCAACCCTATGGTAGAAGAAAATGAAATGGTGAATATGATAAAAGATGCCGGTTTTACGCCGGCTCAGAGATTAAATGACTATACAATAATTAAATATTACTAAGTATGAAACCAATGAAGATTATTTTTACTTAAAATTTATAAATTATGTTATAATCTTATCACTTATAATTATTATTCAAATTTATAAAACAAAACTTCAAAAAATAATTAAAAAATTTATGAATCAGGAACAATTAGAACATTTTAGAGGAATACTGAATAATAAACTTAATTATCTCTTAGGCGAAGCAGTCAAAACGGTAGATACAATGTCTAATACCGAAGAAGAAAATTTTCCAGACCCTACAGATAGGGCAACTATGGAATCGGACAGAAATTTTGAGCTCAGAATAAGAGACAGGGAAAGGAAACTTATTCCTAAAATACAGCAGGCTATCGAAAGAATTAACGATGGGACTTACGGAATTTGCACAGAATGCGGAGAAGAAATATCCCTTAAAAGACTAGAATCCCGTCCTGAAACTGCAATGTGTATCCGGTGTAAAACAAAAGAAGAAGAATTTGAAAAAAAATATAATATATAATAAAGCTTAATTAAATAATCATAAACTTATCTGAAACTTATTGATATTTAAACTCATCATTAAAAACTTAATTTTACTTAAAAAGGGTTATAACACACTATGAATGTTCTTTTTATGACTGCGGAATATTATCCGTTTGCTAAAAGCGGCGGACTTGCAGAAGTTGCTGAAGCTATAACCGTTAATCTTGTCCGAAAAGGTTTAAATGTCACCGTCTGCGTGCCATATTACAAACAGGTAAGCCAGCAAAAATTCAGAATATCCGGAAAAATTTCCAAAATAGAAATAGAACCGCCTGAGGATTGTTTAAAATTTTTAAATATTGAAGGTTCTTCCAGAAAAAAAGTTATCAACGAATTGCGATTTTTCGATATTTTACCGTATAAATATAAGGGCGTTAATATCTTATTTATAAAAAACGATTACTTATTTAACCGCGATTTTTTATATTCAGACGGAAATACCGATTATGAAGATAATTTATTAAGATTTGCTTTATTTAATTATGCGTCTCTCGTCCATGTTTCCGATAATATGCTAAAATTTGACGTTATCCATTGCAATGACTGGCAGACCTCGCTTGTTCCGGCTCTCGCCAAGTTTAAATTTAAATTGGCTTCAAAGATTTTACTGACCATTCATAATTTAGGATATCAGGGTCTGTTTCCTTCAGAACAGTTTCAATGCACTTTCTTAAACAGATACTTACTAAATATTGAAGGATTTGAGTATTTTGGCAAAATAAATCTTCTTAAAGGCGGTATCGAATTTGCCGACATTATAACTACCGTCAGTAAAAAATATGCTCTTGAAATTCAAACAAGCGAATACGGTTTTGGATTAGAAGGCGTGCTTAAAGCAGGTAACCAAAAATTATACGGCGTATTGAACGGGGTAGATTATGACGAATGGAACCCCGAAACCGATAAATATATAGCTAAAAATTTTACATCTAAAAATTATAAAACCGGAAAAAAATCATGCAAAAAAGATTTATTAAATAACTTTTTTGGAAAAGATTCCGCCGCAGATTTAATGGATAAGCCTATAATAGGCATTGTTGCAAGACTTGATGAACAAAAGGGCTTCGATATATTAATAGATGCGATGCCTGAAATAATAAAAAATAACGTTTTATTTATAATTCTAGGAACAGGCAGTCCCGAGATAGAAAAAGAACTTAAAAAAATAGCAGATAAATATCCGCAAAATATAGGATTAAAAATAGAATATAATAATCAATTGGCACATAAAATTGAAGCCGGAAGCGATTTTTACATAATGCCTTCCAAATATGAACCATGCGGACTTAATCAGATGTATAGCATGGCATACGGCACTGTTCCTATTGTTAGAGGAACCGGCGGATTAGATGATACTATAATCAATTATAATGCTGAGACCGGCAGCATAGAAGAATCGAACGGTTTCAAATTTTATAATTATAGCGCCGAAGATTTAAGTAAAACGGCTAATTATGCAATTTCATTATATTATAACGATAAAAATGCCATGTCAAAACTTATTCTTAACGGAATGAAGAGTAATTTTTCATGGGAAAAGGGCATAAACGAATATATTGAATTATACAATAAATAAAAAAATATAAATATAATATATACCGAATAACAGAATATAAAACTATATACGCGATACAAAATTAATTTATTTTATTATTAACATGGATTGCTCAAAATGCGAATATTGAAAAAAAATACCGATAATGTTAATGCTGGTAGTGTTGATACCGATGTTTTTTTATCAAATTATAATTTTCGGTGCAGCTGCTGCAAACCCGAAAATAATTACGTAGACGACATGCGCCCGCCGGTGAGTGTTAACGGCGGTGAACAATCGTTAAATCATGCTGAATTTAACGGCGGCAGGCTGCAGTCAAATTCATCAAATGCTGCCGATATTTTAACCGGAAATGTTTCAAAAACATTTAATCGACGGCATAATAAGAATAAAACCCGCAAAGACAATCTAATTGAAACCCCGTTTAATATTCTTATTGCCGAAGACAATGAAATAAATGCGGAGCTTATGAAGGCTATAATAGAATCGGAGGAACCTCAAAGACCAATTTCAAATTCTAATATAAATAATCCTTCCGATTTATTACCGTTTGCGCCGGCTTTAACATTTAAAATTAATACTGTTATTGCGGAAAACGGAAAAAAAGCATTAGATATTATATTTTCCGATGCAAATATAGATTTAATCATTTTAGATTTAATGATGCCGCTCATTAATGGATTCGACGTACTAAAGAAGATAAAATCAACCAGTTTTAACAGTCGTTTAGCTAATATTCCCATATTAATAGTCAGCGCGTTAAACGAGTCTTCAACTATTTCTAAAGGCATTGAACTGGGAGCAAACGATTATATTACAAAACCTATCATAAAAAATATTTTCAAAGCAAAAGTAAATTCATTAATAAATTTAAAAAAATTATACGACACGTTAGAAAATTCGGAAAATATAATAATGTCTTTGGCTCTGGCTATAGAAGCTAAAGACAAATATACAAGCGGACATTCTAAACGGGTGAGTATGCTTGCCTACAATTTTGGAAAATATTTAGGATTGAGCGAGGAAGACTGCCTCCTGCTTAAAAGAGCCGGATGCATACATGACATAGGGAAAATAGGAATACCGAACAATATATTAAATAAAACCGGAAAGTTGTCGGATGAAGAATTCAAATTAATAAAAAATCATTCCGTAATGAGCAGCGATATTTGCAAACCTCTGATTTCACTCAAAAAAGAAGCGTATATTGCAAGATATCATCATGAAAGATTTGATGGAAACGGATATCCTGGTGAATTAAGCAGCAAAGATATTCCGCTTTTGTCCAGAATATTATCAGTTGTTGATTCTTATGACGCAATGACCAGCGACAGACCTTACAGAAAAGCGCTGAGTAAAGAGGAAGCTATCTCTATCTTTGAAGCAGAAAAAGAATCGGGACAGTGGGATATCGATATAGTCAATCAATTAATTAAATTTATAAATATTGGCGATTTTAAATATAATTAACCTGAAGTCGCCAATATAACTAAGCTAAAGTTGCCAATAGAACTAAGCTAAAGCCGCCTAAACTTTACAGTTACGCTGCCAGGCATTTTTTTACAGTATTATAGTAAGTTTTAATTAATATGTTAAAAATTAAAAAAAGTTTAAAATATAAAAATACAAAGAATATATAAAAATATAAAGAAGCTTTAATTTTAATAATTAAAAAGTTTAAATAATTACAAAAATTATCTAAAGGAGAAGTAAAGTCGCCATCTAGACAATAATTTAAAATATGATTAAAAAAGCAAACTTTATGAAAGAATTTATGGCTAAAATTTTAATTTACGGCGGCGGTAAAGCCGCGAAATCCGTTATCGAGCTGCTTCACGAAGACAAAAATATTGAAATTGCCGTATTAGTCTCAAGAAATATTATGAAAGAAGGCGTTCAATATGCGAAGATGCTGAATATCAAATGCTTAAGTTCAATAAAAGAAGCTTTAGATAACAATTTGGATTTTAATATTATTTTTAATCTCACCGGAGAGCCTTTTTATAGAATACCGGAGCTAAAAGATATATACGACGTCAATTTTACCCTGAATGCCGCCTATAATCAAGAAGCTAATTACAATGACGCTGCGTACTGCAACGATAATAACAATAATGATAACAATAATAATAATAATAACAACAATGGCAGAAAATTTAACGTAGAAATAATAGACTCTACAAGTGCCAAATTAATATGGGATTTGCTTTACGACAGACACAAAGCGCATATGGATAAAGAATCTATAATAAATCAGCTCAGGAACCAGAAAGACTATTTTAAAAATATTCTTGACGATTCATTTGATATGATAATAGTTACGGATAAAAACGGTAAAATAACAGAGTTTAATAAAGGCGGAGAGACAATCTTAGGATTTTCCAAAAAAGATATTATCGGTACGCCTGCTTCAGACCTCTATCCCAATAAAATCGAACATGATGAAATTTTAAACAGACTGAGCAGCGAGCATTTTGTTCAAAATTATGAAACCGTTCTGAAGAAGAAAGACGGAACTTTTGTAAATATTTCACTCACAATCTCTTCAATTTCAAATAATAAGGGAGAAGTCATAGGTACAATTGGAATTTCTAAAGATATAACGGAAAAAAAGAAATATGAAAAAGAATTGATGAATATGAATGAAAATCTTGAACAAAAGATTATAGAGCGTACTAAACAATTAGAATTGACCAATAAAGAATTGATAAAGGCAAATGAATTAAAATCAAAGTTTATAGCCAATATGTCTCATGAATTAAGAACTCCTCTAAATGCTATTATAGGATATTCTGATCTTATGCTTGATTCTTCGGATGTAAACGATAAACATAAAAAATATATCAACAACATACTGATTTCAGGCAAGCATCTTCTTCAATTAATAAACAATATATTAGATATAGCGAAGATTGAAGCCGGAAAATTTAATTTAGACTATTTAATTTTTTCCGTGAAAGAGGTTTTTGACGAGGTAAATACCGTTTTAAAATCTCTATTTGACCAGAAAATGCTTACGCTAAACATTATGTATAACGGCAATGAAAATTACAAACTGTACGGCGACAGAATAAAATTTAAGCAGGTCATTTATAATTTGCTCAGCAATGCCATAAAGTTTTCCTTTGAAAATTCGGCTATTAAGATTATTTGCAATAAAAATATCCCTGAAATTAAACAGGGTATAACGCAGGAAGAGAAATACGCAGAACGCGGAGCTAAGAAAAATTCTATAGAATATCTGCAATTAGATATTATAAATACGGGAATAGGCGTTCCCGAAAATAAGCTGAAAACTATTTTTGACGAATTTGTGCAGATAGACAACAGCTATTCAAGAAAATTTGAAGGGACAGGTCTCGGGCTGGCTCTGTCAAAAAAAATAGTTGAACTTCACGGCGGATATATTAATGTTCAGTCTGTAGAGAATGAAGAAACAATTTTTACGGTTATCATACCAAACGCAATCGATACGGAGAGTCTTCTGAATACTTCGGGAATATCCAAAAACCTTGAGTTCGGAACATCTGCAAAAAAAGGAGAAGATAAAATTGAAAATCGCTTTGATGATAATTCCGACAAAATACCATATAATAGCGCTTTTACAGCCGGCGTCGGTTCTATTTTAAATGAGCGAGAAAACATAAATTTTACGTTCAGGGACGATTTCGGCAAAAAGAAAAAACCGGTCGTGTTAGTTGTTGAAGACGATTTGCCGACTTCGGAGCTATTTACGGTAAATCTTATAAAATCAGGCTATTCGGTAATTCATGCCTATGACGGAATTGAAGCGGTTGAAAAGGCAAAAGAGTATAAACCATTTGCAATTCTTTTAGATGTTATGATACCGAAAAAAGACGGATGGGAAGTATTAAGCGATTTAAAATCGGACGATATAACAAAAAGCATACCGGTCGTAATTACCAGTATGATTGATAATAAAGACTTAGGATATGCTCTTGGAGCTACCGATTATCTTGTCAAACCGATTGACAGGGAAACTCTCATAAAAACATTGTCGGAATTCACCCTTACTACGAAAAGAAAGAAGAGACAGGTAAACATCTTATTAATAGACGATGAAGAAATAACACATGAAATGATTGCAAAGATCCTTGAGCCTGCGGGATTCAATCTTCTGCATGCCTATACAGGCGATGAAGGATTAAAATCGGCAATAGAATATAAACCGGATTTAATACTGCTTGACCTTATCATGCCTGACGTTAACGGGTTTGAAGTGGCTGAAAACATTAAAAAACATCCTGCTTCATCGCAAATACCTATTTTTATAATAACGTCCAAGGATTTAACGGTTGAAGAACGTATGCGGCTTTCAAATAATATAGACAGGGTAATAGGCAAAAAAATATTCTCGTCTGAAGAACTTACCAGGTCTATCAGGGAATTGGAACTTATCTATCCTCAAAAAGCCGGTTTATTTGACGATGTAACCGGTTTGTTAGACCATAACTATTTCAATATAAGACTTGCTCAGGAAATTAACAGGGCTAAACGATATCATATAGCTTTCAGCGTTATACTTATAGATGTAGATAATTTTAAAGAGTATAACGATTTAGTCGGCAATTTTCATTCGGACATTGCGCTTAAAAAAATTGCAGATATTTTTAAAAAATCTTTAAGGGGTTCTGATGTCGTCGTAAGATTTGGTTATGATGAATTTGCCATTATACTCAATAATACTTTAAAAGAACCGGCTTTATACGTGGCAAACCGATTTTTGTCATCAATACAGGAATATCCATTTTATAAGGAGGAAGAACTTCCTTCCAAACTGCTGACGGCAACTTTTGTCGTGGCGTCTTATCCTGAAGACGGAGAAACTCCTGAAGAGATTATATCCAAAATATTCAACAAATTATGCGAGCTTAAAAGCGCCGGCGGAAATATTGTTAAAGAAGTTTAAAAAATTAATAAAAATAATAATAATAATAAAATATAATAAGGTTTATTATGAACCAAATGTCCGATAATAAAAAAATAATTATAGTAGAAGATAATGAAATTAATATGGATTTAATTCAGGCAATGCTTGAACCTTTTCATTTTAATATTATCGAAGCTTATGACGGATTTGAGGCTGTTGAAAAAATTAATAGCAACAGCGATGCGTTTCTGGTACTTTTAGACATTGGTCTTCCAGGAATAGACGGCATGGAAGTATTTGAAAGATTAAAACAATCGGAAAAAACAGCAAATATTCCGGTTATTGCCGTCACTGCGCATGCTATGAAAGGAAATAAAGAACATTTGCTATCTCTCGGTTTTAATGATTTTATCGAAAAACCGGTCGATAGAAAGGTGCTATTCGAAAAAATTGAAAATTTTTTACATATATAAAATTTGAATGTTTTGCGCTACATCGATATTATCCAATCTATATAATGTTCTGATCAATTCTTTTTTGTTTTTGAGTTATTAAATTAAATAAAATTAACATAATTAACTAATACAAATTTGTAATAAATTGGAGAACTAAATTAATGGGCTTAATTCCAGAAATTAAGAATTTTAAATTTTTCACTGAATTACAGGTAAGATACGAAGAAACCGACTCCATGTCTGTCGTTTATTACGGAAAATATTTTGTTTTTTTTGAAGTTGCCAGGACAGAATATATTAAAAAAATAGGCTTTAACTATATCGACGTCGAAAAAAACGGGCTATATTTTGTGGTTGCCGAATCGAACTGTACCTATATATCACCGGCAAGATTTGACGATACTATAAGAATATATACAAAAGTAGAATATATGAAAAATTCAAGTTTTAATTTTGTATATCTTATTACAAAAATTAACGGCGATAATTCAGAAAGTACAATAGTTCACGGCTTTACTGTTCTTGTGTGCGTTAATAAAAACACCTTTAAACCTGAGAAAATACCGGCTTATCTCAGAAACGTCATTAATGATTTTGAGAAATTTACGGTTAATTAAAAGTATTAAAATAGCATTAATCCAATAAAAGACAGCGATATAATCAGTATTGCAGATGTTATCCGCATAATATTTAACGATTTTATAATATCTTCTGCATTTGCGCTATTATAGTATTTAAAACCGATAACAGGTCTGTTGCTCTCAATACCGCCGTAATAATTAGTGCCGCCTAAGCGTACTTTCAATGCGCCTGCCATTATCGATTCCAACTGTCCGGCATTTGGACTTGGATGCATTTTCCTGAATTTTTTCCATGATTTTACGGCATTGTTCAAATTATTATAATAATAATTATTATTATCCGATTTATTATCGTTATGCATGTTAGATGAATTATTTTTAATTAAATTATTATGCTGCTCATTTTTATAGGATTTTTTATTTTTATAAAAAAAATTAAGTATTATTAATGAAAAAAACATAAATAGGGCTGTTATTCTAAAAGGTATATAATTTAATACGTCATCTAATCTTGCAGAGAATTTTCCGAATTTTATATATTTTTTATTTTTATATCCGACTAAAGAGTCCATAAGATTTGAAGTCTTATATATAACTGCGCCTATTATTCCGAAAATCAGCATACTTGTAAAAATAATACCGCAACTATTGCCGTTATTACCGTTAAAATTTATAGCATGCAAATTAGCATGCGGCAAACCGGCGCCTGCTATTCTGTATGCAGGAGATATAAAATAATAAAATAAATAAGATAATAAAGCGGAAAGAGCAGAGCAGTATTTCTCGAAAAAATCAAAAGAAACGAACAGACGTCCGGCTGCAAATCCGGCTGCGGTATAAAAGAGCAGCGAACCTATTCCGTCTCCTGTATTTTCTGCGACAGATTCTACAACAGCCCTTGAAATTTCAGATTCATTCATATTTTTACTATCGCGTCCGGCAAGAGCCTTTAAATTGGTTCTTGCGCATAATATGCAATTATTTTTCAAATCATGATACACGGTAAAAGCTGCATGATTCAAACCCCCTGAAGAAAGAAACGAAGACAATATAAAAATAAAAAAAATAACTAACAGCCATATAGAAATTTTAGCCAGTATAACACATATAATTGCAGATAAAAACGCGGTTGTAAAAAGAGATAAAATTGAAAATAATATACCTCCGATATATTTATTAGAAAAATTATACATAATGCTTTCTAAAGATTTTACGATATAAGCAATAAGATTTAGAATATGAAAACGATAGCGAATCTTTCCGGTAACATAATATTCTAACAAAAAAGATATAATCACAACAGAAAACAGCATGAGCCGGCAAAATGAAAACGGCAGTAAAATATTATGCGTCATTTAATATCCTTATATATTAATATATTAGTCAAAAAAGGTATTAATAATCAAATTTTTAGATAAAACGTTATATGGCATTTAAAACACCTTTCATAGATACTATATTATATAGTATTATCATTATATAGTATTATCAAATTCAGATTTAAGCGTGAATATTATGTTAAATGATTCAAACAATAAATACAATAATTTTTTAAGGTAACGCCCTGGAATATATTAAAAAATAGATTATAGTTGACAATCTGTTGTAATTATATTAAATTAAATTTTATGTAAAAATATTTTTTTATGAATATCTTATAATACTAAGTCTCTTACAATCTCTTACAATATTGGCTTATTATTATAAATCCGATATCGTTTATCGTTTTGTATTGCCTTACATCATATTTATTATTTATTTTTACTTTTAACAGTTTTACTTATTTTACCGATAACCGTTTATAATTATATACATATAACATATATATGAAAGATTATTATGAGATTCTTGAGCTGCCGGAAGATGCTGAAGATGACGCAATTAAACAACAATTCAGAAAATTGGCTAAGTTATATCATCCCGATAAAAATAATTTTTCTGAAAGTATAAGTCTTAATAAATTTATAGATATTAATGAAGCATATAAAGTTCTCAGCGATAGCAATAAAAGAAAACAGTATAACGAAAAATTATATGAATTAAAATTAATTAGCGAAGCAAAGACTGCCGCGTACAGGTCCAGAATCAGAGACGGCGGCGATATAAATTTAGAACTCTCTATAAGTCAGGAGGAAATAACGCCGGACGGAGGGCAAAATTCCTCTGAAAATAAAACAATTTACAAAAAAGTAGAATATGTAAGATTTATTAAATGTTCTAATTGCAACGGATTAGGAAAAGAACCAGGTACTAAAATAATACTCTGTGATAATTGCGGCGGTTCAGGTCTAATTATAAATAAACAGACTAATGCTAAGGATATCTGTCAAAAATGCGACGGCTACGGCGACATAATTTTATATAAATGTAAAAAATGCAAAGGAAATAGCCGCATTAGAGAATCATTTACCGTCAACCTAAGCTTTAATAAATTAGATTTAAAAGACGGAAATAAAATAAAATTTCAAACTCTTGGTGATTTCGGAGCATTCGGGGGTACAACCGGAGATTTAATTGTAAATGTTAATATTACAAAAATCGACAATAAGAAATTAAAAAAGAACAACGCAAGCACGGATAATAATGTCTTTGCTGCCGCTGTATTAGGCAATAAAGATGACAGTCCAGCCGCATCCGGTGATGATGATAATAATAACCGGAAAGAAAAAAATAAAGGCATAAAAAGTTTATTGTCAAATTTGTTTAATAATAATAAAAATAAAAAAAAATATTAATTATAACTAATGACTTAAATCATCAATAAGAATAAAAAGAATTTTATTTATTAGAAATCTATTTTCTTAACTGCCTAATTATAAAAACATACATGGGCAATAAAAATGTTATTAAAAATTTATTTTATTAATCATTAATTATTATAATATAAACATGCAAGGATAAGTTTATGGCAATTAGAGGAGAAACAGCCATGAATAAATTAGAAATTTGTTTTGATTTATTAATTAGTTTACATAATGTTCATTATGGGACATATTAATTATCTATCTAACTGCTCTTCAAAATAGATTCTAATGCTAACTTTATCAATAGAATATTTTGGTTTTAAATAATCATCTATATTTAATATATTTTATTTAATAGATTTAATATAATTAGCGCTGATATAATTATCAACCTGCTCTTCAAAATAGATTCTAATGCTAAATCTATCAATGGAATATTTTGGTTTTAAATAATCATCTATGTAGATATCCGTTAATTTATCGTCCATCTCTAAGAGTCTTTTTATAAATAATTTAGTATTAAAATTAGAATCTGCCTTTAAGGAATTATCTATCATTTTCTTAAATCCGCATTTCCTCGATATAGCATATAAATCATAGTAATCCCTTATTTTTTCTCTGCCTATCAATGCATCAACTTTCATTGCCGTTAAAATACTGAGGTCTGCAATCTTTATATTTTTGAACAATATTTTATTGTTTTCGTGCAATAAATACTCAAACTTTGAATAAGCGCAAAAGGTAATTTTTACATTGTCTATATAAAAATCTAACTGCTCTTCTTCATCCAGAGTATTTATAATTTTATAGTTTTTATTGCTTAATTTATCTATGAGTTTTCTTATATTTTTTTTGTCCAAAATATTAGATGATGCGGAATAAAAAAAATCAAGGTCTTCGGAAAATCTGTGCTTTAAATAGTAGGATAATGCAGAACCGCCTGTAAAAATAAATCCTTCAATCTCTTTATATTCAGAAAGTTCTAAAAGTAATTTTTCTGTCTCTTTTAACCACATAAGTCGGCATTAATTAATTAATAATAATTAATAAATTATAAAATTAATTATTTTTTCTGCGTCTTGATTTTGTACATAGTAGGTAAAATAAGGTCAAAAAGTTTTAAAAGACCGGGGCTTCTGCTTAAATTTTTTTGTTTATATATCTTTTGCTCTTCTTTAGACAGCGAATTGCAAATTAAGGCACTGCCTTTACCTTCGAATATCGGCCTTACGGTATTCCAATAAATATTCATAAATTCGTCGGTATCTATAAGATTAAAAAGCGTAAATATTTCTTCAAGCGTGCCGTATTTTAGAACCAGTTCAATTATAACAGACGCAGGCAATTCCGTTTTTTCTTTGTCGTAACTCCAGAAATGAGTTCTATTAATTTCACGAGGCAAATTTTTAATTTTATACAACTTTTCTTTCATAATTATATTATACGATAATAAAAAACATTTTCAATGCTTATAAAATATATAAAAATACCTAAACAATCCAATTTATTATTTCATAATTTTTATTGGGAATTGACTCGTCAAAATACCCTGCTACGGGAATGCGTTCTATTTCGTATAATGAATTATTCTGAAAAGAAAGATTTGCGTAAAATTGTATATTTTCATCGGCATTAATATTTAAATATGATAAAGGTACCGATAATTCTAAAACATAGGCAAAACTCCCCTGAATCTCATGTTTATTTCCAAAATTATCAATCATATATGAATTTACGTTGGTAGAGTTATTGACCGACTTGAATTCATTTATTATTTTAAAATTATTCGGTTTTAAAAAATTGATTATAAATTCCTTATCTTTTAAATTTTCTATACGCTTCTTAAAAAAATCTATTCTGAAAAACATATTGGATTTATTGAATCCATATCTTATGCTTCTAATATAACGGTTTGAGTGCGCCATTGCCTTTCCTGATGTAAGGGCCGTAAAATAAACAGCGCTGCCGAGCCATTCAAAATAATTGTCTATATAGCCGTTAATCGTAGGAGTTATAAAACATACCATTTGTATACTAGGTTTAACTGCCTGTTTTCCTTTAAATATCGGTATAAAATATTCATCGGGAATCGGTTTGTCTAACATTCTGTAAATATTAGATAGATGAATTCTGTATAAAGCGTCGTATTCGTCGTCAATTCCGGATGTTCTGTCGTCTCCGTACCACCAGTTATAATCGCTTCCTTCGGCAATATATATCTGCTCCCAAGCTTTTTTAAAATCATTTTCTTTTATCGCTGCATCTTTCAGGTTAACAAGCCAGTCTCTAGTTTGTGAAAGCAAATCCCATGATTTGTTGTCCTCCTCATCGCCTATCCATATATTAAAATTATGGTCTATCCATGAGCCGGGGTATATTAGCGGAATATTATACAACTTGTTAAAATCATAATCGTTTGCACTGTTCCATCTGATGTCTTCTATGTCTTCCGCATCGTAATTATTATTTTTGTTGCTTATATTGTTATTGCCGTTATTATTATTATTAGTTTCATTAATATTTTCGGCAGTTTTTATAACGGTAGCGTCACTATTATTATTGCTTTTATTAAAATTTTTATCGTTTATTATTTTATTATCAGAATTATTTTCAATATGTTCCAAATATTCGCTAATTGTTACCGTTTTTATAGATTTTTCTTTTGAAAGACCTTCGTATAAATAATTAAAAAAATCCAATGCATTATTCCGATAGTATTCCCAGGCGTTTTCTCCGTCAAGGATTATGGGCACTATTCCATATCCTTTTTTATTTATATCTTGAATAGTTACATGTATATTTTTAATGTAATTTATTAATTCTGAAGCTGCATTTTTCGGGTCATAATTGGCATATCTAAAACCTATAAGATCGGAAATTGACCTATCTCTAAAAAAAATATATAAAAATCCTCCGTTTCTTTTTATAATATAAGGTTTATATAAAAATTTTCTATTTTGAATATTGTTTAAATTAATGCCTATGGAATTTGCAAGAATGTCTTCATCGGTAGCAATCCATTTTAATTTATTGCCTATCATAATATTTACCGCATTTTCGCTAACGCTGCCTTCGGAAGGCCACATCCCCTTTAAGTTATAATTCAACTCATCTTTAAAATACTCTATGCTTTTTTTTATTTGAATTTCAGCATCTTCAGGGTGCCTGAAAGCATTTTTAGGCAGCGAAACTTTAGGATTGCTAAAATTTGCGACATTTGTATCGCATAATAGCGGAAGTATAGGGTGATAAAACGGACTGCCCGATAATTCAATCTGTTTATTGTTAATTAATTCTTGAATAGCAGGAATAAACTTTTTTAAAATTTCCGGTATCTTGATATTTATTAACTCAGCTTTTTCTTCTTCGGTAAAATTATAATCCTTTACCTTTAGTCCGTTTAAAAATTTATCGTTTAATATTGACAGAGGGTCTATCCATAAAAGATTAAATAAAACTATAATATCGATATAATCCTGTTCGCTAAATGCATTTATTTTGTCTATATCTTGAATTAAATCAGAATTTTGGTTCGAAAGAATCAATGATAATTCATAAAAATGTTTGCTCTTTTTTATAAAGTTATCGCTGCTTCTGCAAGCGGAAAAAAATTTATTTATTATAAATATTTTATCTTCAGCAGATAATTCTGCAACTTTAGTCTTTGATATTCTTAAAAATATATCAAGAGAAGCGTTTTCAAAGTTATCGGAATAGTCTTTAAGCTGCGTTAATAAGGAAGGGGAATAATTGAACGTACATTTAATATCGGGAAAATTCTTTACAAGCTGCGCCATATAAAGGTAATCCTTTGTGCCGTGCAGCCTTGCCCACGGCATAAGATATTCGTTCGCGTAATTATCTTTATAATAAGGCTGATGAAAATGCCAGATAAAGGCTACATTTAAAGGATAATCCATTTTTTAACGTTTAGAATTCAGTTGAATAAGATTTTCAATATGACCGCGGCTTTTAGTCATAGCATCATTTTCAAGCATTTTTTTATAAACGGCGACAGCCTGCTTCGGTTTGCCCATCATCGTATAAATTGAAGCTTCTTCCAACATTGCATATTCTTTGAGTTTTACGTCATTTATTTTAGCCATTTTCTTTAAATAATCAATGGCTTTTAAGTTATTTTTCTGATTTAGTTCAGCCGTTACCATATTACTGTATGCTAAATAGGTAATATTATTTTTATGCGGAATAGGTTCATGAACGGTATATTTTCTAAAATATATTATAGCTTTTTTATAATTTCTTAACAAAAGCTCGTCAGAACCTAAATAGAAATTTGCGATAATTTCGGCTTTAGTTCCGCTATATTTTGTCTTTAGCCCTCGCAGCACAATAATAGATTTCTTGACATTTTTGAGATTGCCTGTTTTTGAATCTCCAACGGAAAGATATAATCTAACCCCTTTGCCTAATAAAGCATAAGCTCTGCCTTCCCTATATCCGTTATAATATTTATATCCTATTATGCCGCCTGCTATTATTACAATGCCTATACAGCAAAAAATAATTAATTTTTTGTTCTTCTTGAAAAATTCTTCTACGTCAATCGCCATGTTTATCGTCCTTATTAGTTTATTATCCTGATTAATTTATCGTCCTTATTATAGTATATTGTCCTAATTAATTTCTCGTCTTTATTAATTTATTGTTCTAATTTATTTATTTATTTTATATTTTAATTTCTATTTTATTTTTTAAAATTAAATTTTTCATATTAGAGCGTAATTTTTTAAGATTTGTATTTTTGCGACAGCTCATCGGCATTTTTCTTTATTTCTTTTAATTCGGAAATATTAAGTCCAGCGCCGAAAGCAATATTGTTGTAGATATTTTCTGTTAAAATATCATCGGGCGAATGAGCATCGCTTGAAATTATTAATTTTGCCCCTGTGCGTTTTGCAATTTGGAAAACGATACCATTGGATAAGCAATGCCCCTTTCTGTAGGTCAGTTCAAGAAAAATATTTTTATTTTTAGCCAATAGAGCTTCTTCTTCGGTTAACAGTCCGGGATGGGCAAGAATATCGATATCCTCATTTAATGCAGCCAAATTAGTCCCTTTTTCAACCGGTTCGCTTAGCGTTTCTCCGTGAACTACAACTATTTTGGCGCCGGCCTTTCTTGCTAAATTTACCGCTTCGCCTATTAACGACGGCGGCACGTGGGTTATTTCTACACCCGGCAATACTCGGAACTTATTATTGTTTTTAATATTTTCGGCATTAATTTTGTTACTTACCGCGATAATACCGGATAATATATATTCAATATTAGAGAAGTCGGCATGGTCTGTAATAGCAAGAGTTTCTATGCCGGAATAAGCTGCTCTTCTAATCAATTCGGAAGGCACCAGTTCGCCGTCTGAAAATAATGTGTGTGTGTGAAAATCTGATATCAAAAATTTCTCCGTATATAAATTATAATTGCATAATGTCGATGCGTTCGCACATGTAATATTTATAGTTATATAATTTCAAAAGCAAAAAAATATGATGGCATTTATTTAATTATTCATTTAAATTAATTATTTAATTAATTAATTAAATGAATATCGCTTTGCTGCATGCAAGCAGGATATTGTTAGTTAAATAACTTCCCCATATAATTTATTGCTTACAACCTCTGTTATTTTAATATTAATTTTAATTAAATCGCTTTCGGATTTTTCGAAAGTTGAATTTAGTAAAAATTCAGACATTTTTTTCATATCAAAATTTTTTAGATATACAGTCCTTTCATTAGGAGTAATTCCTTTATAAAATATACCTTTATTGATTATTTCGGAATTATAATCGTCATCCTCCGCTATTTTTTCTATTATAACATCATAATAATTTCCTATCAATTTATTTAAAGACGAAACAAAAATATTTTTTTGCAGGTTAAATAATTTGTTTAATCTTTCTTTCTTTATTTCTAACGGTACATCGTCTTTGTAATTTAAAGCTGCCGTAAAAGGTCTCGGCGAATATTGAAATCCGTAAATAGACTCGAACCCCGTTTCTTTTACCAAAGACAGTGTTTGCTCGAAATCCTCGTCAGTTTCTCCGGGAAAACCGACAATTATATCGGTTGATAATAATATATCCGGACAATTTGATTTTAGCTTTTTTATGAGGTTTAGATAGTCTTCTCGATCATAACCCCTGTTCATCAATTTTAATATCTTGTCTGAACCTGATTGAACGGGCAGATGCAAACTCTTAGATATTTTATTTTCTTTTCCGATAAGTTCGATTACTTCATCACTCATATCTTTAGGATGAGATGTTAAAAATTTTATTTTTTTTATATTTTTTATTTCTATAATTTTTTTAAGTAGATATGCAAAATTATAATCTGAGTTTTCCGGAGATTTATAAGAATTTACATTTTGCCCCAATAGAATAATTTCTTTTACATTTTTTTCCGCATATTTTTCTGCAGTTTGTAATAACATCTTTAAGGGTATATATTTTTCCGCCCCTCTGACATACGGAACTATACAATAACTGCAAAAATTATTGCAGCCCTCCGTTATTTTTAAATATTGCGTGCTATTCAATAATCTTTTATTCTCGGACCTGAGGTTAAAAGATTTTTCCAATCTTTTATAATAATTTTCGGCATCATCCCCGCCGTTGCTATTATCCGCATTAACGGTATCAATATTTAATAAAGATTTAAATTCTTTTTCAAGTATATCCGGAATGGATAAAATATCTTCGGGGCTCACGTAATAATTTACCGGCAGTTCTTTATTTTCTGAATTTTTCGCAATTTTTATGACGTTATCTTCAATATTATTTCCATTTATATTTATATTTTTTATATTTGTATTTTGTCTGAGCTTTTGCTGGGCATAGCATCCCGCAAGTATTATTTTTTTATTTTTATCTGCTATACGTCCAATATCGGATAATATTTTATGGTCTGCATTATCTCTGACGCTGCATGTATTTAAAATTATGATATCAGCGTCAATTAACGATGCTGCTTTTTTAAATCCTTTAAAGATTAGCCCTTCTTCGAGAAATTCGGAGTCGTGAAAATTCATCTGACATCCGTAGGTTTTAATATAAAAACTTATATCTTTCATAAAATTGGTCAATTTTATAATATTGCTCGGTAAATCGAATAATAATAATAATAATAATTAAATGATAATATTAAGAAAAAGCCAACAAATAAATAAATGAATAAATTATAAATATAAAATACAAATGAGCTTTTTATAGATAAAGCGATAAAATCATGCCGGACGGATAATAATGCTAAACATTTTCTTTTATGAGGTTGTTTTTGCAGATTTTACTCATTTTGAAAAATGGAACTAATTTCTCTTTTACTTTAATATTTTCTCCTGTTTTAGGATTTCTACCTTCGTATGATTTGTATTCTTTTATTTTAAAACTTCCGAAACCTCTTATTTCTATTCTTACATGTTGAGCAAGAGCGTTCACCATGGTATCTAATATAGAATTTACTATTGCTTCTGCTACCTTAACGGAAATTTTGTTCTGCTCCGCAAATAATTCTATAAATTCCGCTTTATTCATATTCACCTCTAAATATTAAAGAAGATATTGCTATAATAATTTGCTAAGCTACATATATTATCATATAAGAATATCCGGGTCAACATCTATAACTATTTTTCTGGCTGCAAAAAATTTATTTAGCCCATGTTCGTTTTTAATAATATGAATAAGATTATGCATATATGAAATATTTTTTTCTTTCGGCACAATGGGCGATTTTATAATTATTTGAAACCTGTAATAATTATTTAGTTTTGAAATAGGACACGGCGATGGACCAAGGACGGAAATTTTTTTAAATTCACTATTTATTGCAATTGTTTTAGTGATTATTGTTTTTAAAAAAAAAGCTCTTTCCTGTAATTTGTCAAAATCTTTATCTATTAATCTTAAGGCTATAATTTTGGAGTAAGGAGGATATAAATATTCCCTTCTTAAGCTTAGTTCTTTTTCAAAAAATCCTTCGATATCATGTTTTGAAGCATATTGAATAACATAATTTGAGCTGTTGAATGTTTGAAAAATTACATTTCCCGGCATATCTCCCCTTCCGGCTCTTCCAGACACCTGCGTCAACATTTGAAAAGTTTTTTCGGCGCTTCTGAAATCAGGCATATTTAAAAGGCTGTCCGCCGAAATAACTATAACTAAGCCGACATTTGGAAAATCATGACCTTTTGCGACAATCTGCGTGCCGATTAAAATATCAATTTCTCCGGCATTCATTTTGTTAAATATTTCTGCGCCTGTTTTTTTATTTCTGCCTATATCGGAATCTATTCTCGCTATTTTAGACGTATTTCCAAATAATTCATTCACTTTGTCTTCTAACTTTTGTATTCCGACGCCATAAGGTTCTATATTATCGCTTAAACATTCGGGACAAAGCTTTGGAACTTCCTCCGTATAATTACAGTAGTGACATTTTAAAAAACTTTTTTCATTATTTTTCCCTTTATGATATACCATAGAAACGGCGCAATTTTTACAGATAAATTGATGACCGCATGTTTTGCATATAATAAAAGTTGAAAATCCGCGTCTATTTAAAAATAGCAATACCTGTCTTTTCTGTTCTATATTGGTCAAAATTTCTTTTTTTGAGAAATCAGAAAGCATTTCATCGCTAAAATTAATATTATTGTTAATGCCGGAGCCGTTTGACGAACCGTTTGATTTAAATTCATTTTTCAGATCTACAATTTTAATGTTCGGAAGAAATTTTCCTGAAACCCTTTCCTTTATGCTGATATATTCATATTTTTTTGCTTCTTTAGCATTATAGTACGATTCCAATGATGGGGTTGCGGAACCTAAGACTGCAACCGAATTGTTTTTATTTGCCAGCATAACTGCTATATCCCTTGCGTTATATAAAAAATCAGATTCCTGTTTATACGAACTGTCATGCTCTTCATCTACGATAATAAGTCCGTATTTAACTAAAGGGGAGAAAATAGCAGACCTGGCGCCAAGAACTATTTTAATTTCTCCGGATAATATCTTAAACCAGTTAATTAATTTTTCTTTTTTGGCTATTTTACTGTGAAATATTGCAAATTCATGAGGATTTAACATTTTAGAAAATCTTTTTCTCATCACATCTATAAACTGATTAGTAATATATATTTCCGGTACTATAATAATAACTTGCTTATTTAAAATTAAAGCATATTCTAATAAATTGAGATATATTTCAGTTTTTCCGCTTGCGGTTACGCCATGAAGAAGATATGTTTTATAAGAATTGTCTTTAATAGGTTTTTTAATAAGTTCTATAGCTTTTAACTGGTCTTCCGTCAATTTTATATTATCCGCAGGGGTATTTTTTCCGCCATTGATATAGAACGAATCCGGTTTGCATATCGTATTGGACTCGCCGTTGTCTAAACAGGATATGGGATATGCAGAAACGGAAGATTTTTTACATTCTTTAGAATCTTTATTGTTTTTTTCGGCATAAACATCAAGCAGATGAAAACTTTTAACGTCTATCGAAGGCAAGGCAGCGTCCAATACGCGTGAAATACTTTCGTGGTAATATGAAGATAGCCAATAATAAAAATTTAAGTGATTTTGATTAAATAATGAATTTTTAGCTATAGATAAAATTTCTTTGAGATTTGAAACATCAAGACTGCATGAGGAATTAACAGAAGTAATAAATCCGTATGTTTTTCTGTTTTTAAGGGTTACTAATACAGGCGCGCCTATCTGCAAAAAATCAATAAACCGTTCCGGCAGCAGGTAAGTTAAGGGATAATCCAAACCGCTTTTCGGCACAACTATTTCAACTTTAACCTCATTCATAACCATAATTATAATTTATTACATCAAAAAATCAAATAGAAAAAGTTATTAACTTTTATAATTATGGTTATAAATTGCGGTTATTTATTAATTATTAATCAAAAAAATTTTTAAAATTAATTATATTCATTGGTTATAATTATATATAAAATTTAATGAGACACGGAAGCGGTTTTATTTTCTTGTTTTTTATTTTTTCCGCCTTCAAGAGGATAAAGCTGCCTTCTATAATATTCCTCTTCATTGAGCGCAAGTTTTTCCCCATTTTTTGCTATGATATATTCACCGTTTCCAAATTCTTCAGACCATGCTTTATCGGCTATTTCCGCATAAGATGAAGAGTATTTATCCATATCTTCTTTCAAATCCGTTATGATAGACTCGCCGCCTTCCTGCGTTGCCTTTGCGTTGCCGTTTGCAACCACCTTTCTTAAAATTTTGGGATGGTCAATTATCATACATGGACGCAGACGGTTCTTTATTCCCATTTGCTCGCTTCTTATAGCTTTAAAATATTTTGAATTTAATACTTCCTCTATAGTTTTATCGAATACGCTATCTGCGGCAAATTGCGCAAATACACACGGTTCTACTCCTCCGTTGGCATTTATGTGCAGGTACACCCGTCCGCCGGAAAGACAACCGTGCGAAAGTACTCCGTCATTCCAGAAATCGGCAACCACAATCGGTTTAGTCTCTCTTATTTCTGCTACTCTCTTTCTTCTAAAATCTCTTTGAGCTGCAGTAGGCATAAGTTTAACATCAGGTTCTCTGCCTATCGGTATATAATTAAAATACCACCCTAAAAAGCAGCCCTGTTTAATATAAAAATCTATAAATTCATCGCTTACGATAGTTTCGTTATTAGACTTTGTCGCAGTGGCTGAAAAACCGAAGAGCACTCCGTTATCCTTAAGATAATTCATAGCCGACACTATTTTTTTAAAGTGACCTTTTCCGCGCCTTTCGTCGGTTTCAGCTTCAAAGCCTTCTACGCTTATAGCAGGAAAAACATTGCCGAGTTCAGAAAGCGTTTCCGCCATTTTTCCGTCGATTAAAGAAGCATTTGTATATACTTGAAAATAACAGTCGCTGTTTCTTTTAAAAATATCAATCAAATCTTTTCTGACAAACGGTTCTCCGCCGGATATAGTATAAAAAAATATACCGTAGCTTTTACCTTCGTCTATTATCTGATTTATTTTTTCATATGACAATTTATCTTTTTTTGTATAATTAGCTGAATAGCAGCCGTAACATTTTAAATTACAGTGCATACTTGGGCTTATTACATAAAAAAGCGGCGGGTAATAGCCGTTCTTTTCAATAAATGCCTTCCGCCTGTCTCCGCTTAAAAGTAAAAAATTAGATATAAAATTATCCAATATTTTCTTTTTGACGTTTGTGGAGAGATAAGGCAGTTTTCTTTTTAAATTAACAAAAATATGGTCAAAAAATATTTTGCCCGCTGGAGCATTGAAATTATTGAGTTTATCCGAAAGTTTTGCTATCGTTTCGTCTTTCAGTCGCGGCACTATATAGCTGCCGGCAAGATATAAACTCTTCTTAATGATATAATTTTTTAACTGATTGTTTTTAGCTAAACCTGTTAAGCTCGGCTCTCCCATGTTAATGTACCCTCCCCCGGTTATTTAAGTTTGCATAATTTTAATTTTTAATCATAGATAAATCGAAATAAACATTAAATTACATTAAATTAAGATAGTCACAGCAATAATAAATAATATAGTTCTGCTCATATTTTAAGAAAAGTGCGCACTTATTTAAAGTATAACTCTTATTTTGCAAAATTTCAATTAACCGATAAAAATTTTATTATTTTTATATAATCTTTAGTATTGATATAAAATTTATAATATAATATAATTTGTAAAAGTAAAGTTTATTAAATATGTTTACAATAATGAGTTTTCATTTTACTTTGTCTGCGCCTACGCACGGCGCAGTAAGTTAGTCGCTTTTTTTTGGGGGGGTTAGCTCAGATGGCAGAGTGGCGTCTTCGCATGGCGCAAGTCGTGGGTTCGATTCCCATACCCTCCACCACTATAAAATTGCAGAAAGTTACGGCACTGCAAATTTGATAAAACACATTTATTTTTCCGCCTTTTCACTTCTGCTTGTCGATATTTTGAAATAATGTGAATATTTTCTCTTTAGTTAAAAACTTGTTCTACCGCTTTTGTTATAACAATAATCGTTTGGTCTAAATCGTCTTTTGAATGCGCAGAACTTAAAAACATAGCTTCGTATTGCGATGGAGCTGTAAAAAGCCCTTTATTAATAATTATTCCGAAAAATTTTTTAAACTGTTCTGTATTTGTTTCCATTACGTCATGAAAATTATTGATGTTTCCTTTTTTGAAAAATATCGTTAAGAGAGATGATATGCTGTTTATCGTAATATTGTCCTGAAATTTTTTAAGTTCAACCGTTAAATTATTTACTAAATATCTTGCGGCTTCGTTCGCTTTGGAAACTGCATCGTCGTCTTCTATAGCTTTCAATGTTGCAATGCCCGCCGCAACGCATATCGGATTACCGGACAGTGTTCCGGCCTGATAAACAGGACCTATAGGCGATAAATATTCCATAATATCTTTTTTTCCGCCGAATGCGCCGATTGGAAGTCCGCCACCTATGATTTTTCCTAGACATGTAATATCAGGTTTTAACTCAAATAATTCCTGCGCTCCCCCCATAGAAACTCTAAAGCCGGTTATTACTTCGTCAAATATTATCAAAGCGTTATTTCCATGCGTAAGTTCAAACAGCGATTTTAAAAATCCTTCATCAGGCAGCACAACCCCCATATTAGCGGCAACCGGCTCAATTATTACCGCTGCAATTCTGCCGTTATTTTTTAAAAAAAGATTTTTAACGGAGTCTATATCGTTATAACTTGCAACTAAAGTATCTTCAGAAGTGCATTTAGTAATGCCTGCGCTCGACGGAACAGATGTTGTAAGCGCTCCGGAACCGGCTTTTACAAGCATAGAATCGGAGTGACCGTGATAGCATCCTTCGAATTTGATAATTTTTTCTTTTCCGGTATAGCCCCGCGCAAGCCTTATAGCGCTCATAACGGCTTCAGTTCCCGAATTAACAAGTCTGAGCATTTCTATTGAAGGAAAATGCCTGTTTATTAATTTAGCCAGCACAATTTCGTTTTCCGTGGTAGCTCCAAAACTGAAGCCGTTTTCCGAAGCTTTCTTTACTGCATCGACTACCCTTTTATCAGCATGTCCTAAAAGCATTGGACCGTAGGACATGACATAATCTATGTATTCCGTATTATTATAATCATAAATTTTACTTCCACTTGCCCTTTTTATAATTACGGGTTCCATATCAACAGCTCTGAAGGCTCTTACCGGGCTGTTAACGCCCCCCGGCATTATTTCTGCAGCCTGCCTTATTAATAACGATTCTTCGCTTTTTTCGATATTGTTTTCATTGTTGTTTTTATTTCTGTTATTATTATTAGTCATTTTTAATTTAATCTCCAACATTAATTATATAAAGATTTTTTTAATTTATAACTTTATTAGCTGCTGACAAATTAATATCTTTAAGCTTAAAATCACGTTCTACATTGATTATTTCCAAAATTTTTAATCCTTCCGGCAGTTTACTGTTCAGTTTAGCTTTAATTAATTCATTATAGTCTTTATCGCTGCTAATTTCTTCTGAATTATTTTTATCGTCTTTATAATTATCATCAAATATGTTTTTACTTTTACCTTTATTATCATAATTATCAATACGCGTATCTGCTGAGACGGCAGTTATGCCGATAATTTCATTCCAATTGCTCACGGTTGTCAAAATATACATAAAATCGCTTTCAGCCATAAATGGAATAGGATTTGAAAAACTTACCTTAGGCTTAGGACTGAATTTTGATTCTGAATAAGAAATTTTAATATTCAGCATCCTCAATGCCCGCAATAATATTTTAACCGTCTCCAGATGTCCTAAGTATTTAATGCCGCTTCTTTTTGAATAACGGATAAGTATCTTAGAATCGTTTAACTTTGCCGAAATAGTTCCTGCCGTATCGTTAATAGCACATTTATTATTATCCGAATTGTTATCTGAAAAATTATATTTTTCACCGGCTGTTAAAGTTTTAGCGTCGTTATCATTTTTTATATATTGAACCTCGCCGGTGTTTTTATGATTTTTTGATTTAGTCGAATATATGGGCTGAACTATTTTAAAATCGCATACGCCGCAGAGATGACATACTTTTCTGCAGTTTTCTGTAATATAGCTATATGCTTTTTGATCTTTTTTATTATTTATTATGTTTATGTTCGCATTTAAATTTTTATTATAGTCACAATTATGGCTGCCGTTACCGTTATTAAAGTTTTCATTAAGGCTATAAATGCCTATATCGTTACTATTATTAAAATTGGAGCTTTCGCCGTAAATCGTTAATCTGTTGAATTCAAAAGATTTTTTAAATTCAGATTTCAAATATTCCTTTTCAACCATTATGTCTATAAAATCCCAAGGTAAGGTTTCTTCTAAGTCTTTTTGAATATAGAGATAATTATTTAATAATTCACTGTAAGTAAGATTTATTGCATCGAATGATTTTAAAGCATCTATCCATGCTTTAAAATTAAAATATTTTCTTTCGCTGTCTAATTTTGCGCCGTTTAAGTATGCCTGGTAAATTATCTTCGGAGTAAAAGCGTCCCCTCTTGAAATAAGTCCTTCAATAAAGCTTACCTTAGGGTCCTGATATTTAAAAATAACATTTAGAGGTTTCAATAACTGTTTAAGATAATTTATTTTAAAGTTAAGTTCTTCTTCCGTATTCATAGGATGCCACTGGAACGGCGTATGAGGTTTTGGGACAAAATTGTTTACGTTGACGGTAATATTTAACTGTTTTGATATTTTTTTAATTTTTAATATTAAATCTTTTATACCTTCTATATCGGATAGTCTTTCATACGGCAATCCGAGCATAAAATAAAGTTTTAATTTATTAAAACCTTTTGAAGCTAAATGCTTCACCTCAAAGAGCAAATCTTCTTCGGAAATATTTTTATTTATTATTTTGCGGAGTCTTTCCGTGCCTGCTTCCGGCGCAAGCGTAAAATTAGTTTTTTTAATCTCGGATGTTTTTTGCAGTATATTTTCGCTTAAACTGCCGATTCTCATAGAAGGAAAAGAAAAAGAAATCAATTTTTCATTGGTATATTCCGACAAATTGTTTATTAAAGATTCAATATCGGAATAATCTCCCGTCGAAAGCGAAGATAATGAAATCTCTTCAAATCCGGTTTTATCTATTCCGTTCTTTATAATATCTACAATAGTTTCCTTTTTTCTTTCTCTTACCGGTCTATAAATATATCCTGCCTGACAGAATCTGCATCCGGACGAACAGCCCCTGGCAATTTCAACCGAAAACCTGTTGTGCACGGTTTGAATTGCCGGAACTAAGGGATTATTAATGTAATTTATAGAATTTAAATCATATATTATCGATTTTTTTATTTTATTTGATATTCCAGGAACATAAACGCCGCTTATTTCAGAAATTTTTTCTTTTATATATTGTCTTAAATCTTTAGATTCTGCCAAATATTTATCGTCATTTTTACCGATATATCGATTATTCCGATCAACATCATCATAATAATCATGAACATTGACATTGCTATTGTCATAAGAATGATAATATTCATCCTCGTTACTTTGAACTTTATTACTTTGAACTTTTTGATTTTTTCTATTGTAAGTTGCTTTTTTAATAATATCGATATGTTGTTTTCTGACATCTATAACCGTTTTGCATATCTCCCTAACAACATTTTCTCCGTCGCCTATAATAAAAAAATCTATGAAATCATTTAACGGCAGCGGATTAAAAGCGCACGGACCGCCTGCTCCGACAAAAGGGTCGTCAATATCCCTCAAATTTGACATTACCGAAATATTGGACAATTCAAGCATATATAATATATTTGTATAAGACAATTCATATTGTAAAGAAAACCCTATTATATCAAAATTTTTTACGGGTTCTTTCGATTCCAGCGAAAAAAGCGGGATTTTATGCTCGGCTAACTTGGCAATCATATCCGGATATGGCAGATAAACACGCTCGCATACGATATTAGCCTGTGAATTTAATATGTCATATATTATCTCCATGCCTATATGGCTCATTCCCAATTCATAAAAATCGGGAAAGGCAATAGCATATTTAATCTCGGCAAGATTAAAATCTTTTTTTGAAATGTTGCTTTCAATTCCTATGTATCTTGAAGGTTTTTGAACATAAGGCAGAATTTTTTCTTCTAAAGTCTTTTTTATCAGGTAAGTATCGTTGAAAAATTTATTCATATAAAATAAAATTGTTTTATTAATTGATTAATCACACCCTAATATTATACAATAAAGAAATGTGTAAATATATATAAAAAAATTAGTGAACAAAAAAATAATTAAATCCATTTAAAATTAAAAAGGTTAGCTAAAGATATGAACAATACTATTCAGCTTATCGCAGTTGCGGCAATTCCCGTGCTTTTGGCTATTATCCTGCACGAAGTCTCTCACGGCTATGTAGCTCATTTATTCGGTGACGATACGGCAAAAAACGCAGGCAGACTCACTCTTAATCCAATAAAACATATTGACCCTTTTGGAACTATTTTGTTGCCTATTCTTCTAATTATAATAGGTTCTCCTTTTTTATTCGGTTATGCAAAACCTGTTCCCGTAAATTTTAATGCTTTAAGAAACCCCAAAAAAGACACTGCTTTTGTTGCAGCGGCAGGTCCCGCAACAAATTTTATTTTAGCTATTATTTCATTTATATTATTAAAAATAATTCTGTTTAATTATCCGGTAATGAAAAAGTATCTGCTGGAATTCTGGTATACGTTCAAATTTCAAAATGTTGCAAATACAGGCATTTTTTTTAAAGATTTTATCTATCCCGTCACGTTCATGCTTTTTATGAGTATTATAATTAATGTTATTTTAGGTATTTTTAATTTAATACCTATTCCTCCTTTAGACGGCGGCAGAGTTGTCGTCAGCATACTTCCGGAACCGCTTTCTTCTTCGCTTAGTAAAATTGAACCGTTTGGAATTTTTGTCATATTAATTTTATTATTAATCGACCCGTATAATTTTTTTATAACAGGATTTTACTTTATCGTGAATAATCTAATTTTAAGAAATATTTAAATTTAAAATTGGAAAACAAAAAGTTTAATGACGGCAGTAGCAATATTGCAGAGGTAAAAAACAACGGCAGCGCCGATGATTGTATCGTTGCAGATAAAACAGATAACCCTCTAAACGGCAGTAAAGCAGAAAAATACGTGCCAAACACCGTAAAACTGGAATTTTTTGAAGGGCCATTAGACCTCCTTTTATCTCTAATAAAGAAGAAAAAGATAAATATTTACGATATTCCCATAAAAGAGATAACCGAAGATTATCTTAATGCTATAGGAATAGATGAAAGCCGATTTAAATCCAATAATAACGATAATAACGGGGCAGCGCTTAATTCTATTGGCGTTGTTAATATCGATATCGGAGGCGACTTTATCGTCATGGCAGCTCATCTCATATATATAAAATCATTAATGCTGCTGCCTAAAGCTATTTTATCCGATGAATCTTCTTCCGAAAACGGAATAAACGCTTCAGACCCTAGAAATGAGCTGGCAAATATGCTTATTGAATATCAAAAAGTTAAGGAAATTGCATATTATCTTGATAATAAGCCTATCTTAGGCAGGGATGTGTTTAATATTAATATCAGTAATAATTTAGACGAAAATATAAATAATAACGATAATAATAGCATTATTACTGATAAATCCGACGGTCTTTTATTTGAAGCGAATATATATGCGCTTTCTAAAGCATTTTACGATATAGTTAGAGAAGCAGAAACAAGAATTGATTCTTATGAATTAAAAAAAACTAAATTTTCTATAAAAGAAAAAATAATTGAGATAGTAAATTTATTAAAGGATTTAAAAATAATAAAATTTTCAGAACTTATATCCGTCTGCTGCAGCGATGGACTTGAAAACAATAACGACGGAGCCGGTAAAGCGCAATCAAAGCTAATTTCTAAAATCGGCTGCGATGACAACGAACAACATACTATTAATAATAGCGGCAGCATTAACGGCATCAGCGTTTACGGCAGGAATAAAGAATTGTTTATAATATATTTTCTATCGATATTAGAAATGTCAAGACTTGCAATAATAAGACTAGATCAGGAAGAATATTTCGGAGAAATTTACATATCGCTGTCTGATAAAGATGAATTGTTAAACTATGAATTAAAAATTGAAAATATAAGCTGACGGTATTTTTATATTCTTCTAATTTATATATATTATCCTTTTTTTTATAATTTCAATCTGCCTATAATATCGTCTAATCTTCCCGGAACTCCCATTTTAGTGACAGGCGGATGCTTAGCATTTCGTTTTTGAAATGCGTGAAGAATTATCATAGTGCGATTAATTACGACATATACAATTCTATGATTTCTTTTAAATCTGTCGGCTAATTTAATTTTCCAGAATTTATCCCTCATATGTTTGATTTTTACCGTTTTTACTTCCGGAAATTCTTTTACAAACACATCTATAGAATCGTAAATTTGTTTTTTTGTAATCTCATCCAGCGATTCAATATATTTTAATACTGGACTTACACCGTTTTCAGGAGAATAATATATCACCTTTTCTACTTTCATTTTGCGCCGACTGATTTATGTTTATTAGCAAAAATTATACCTCCGCGTTTTTTTTCATTACCCGTGCGGCTCTTGCTTTTGCTATTTCTTATATCTTCTCTGTACCCGTCTTTATATTTATTTTGAAATTTTTTGCCGTTCTTAAACTCCTCCGGATTTTTATAATAGACCTTATTTTTTGTATTTGCAGATGCCAAACTTGCGGATGTTAAACCGGAAACTGCCTTTCTTTGTTTCGGTTCTGCCGCATCTAGAGTTTCAGTTTCTTTTTTAAACACAAGTTCCGCAATATTTTTTTTTATTATTTTAAATTCGCCTGAGCGCAAATCTCCCATTGGAAGACCGCCTATCTTAATTCTTCTCAATAAAATAATTTCTAAATTAAGAAATTCAAGAATTTTTCTTATTTCCCTATTTTTCCCATTTTTTAAATCGATTAATAAAATATATTTATTTAAATTTTTCTTGACAACTTTTACGCTATGGGGTTTTAATAGACCGACATCTTTTAAAAATACCCCTTTTTTAATTTTACCCAATATTTCAGGTGTAATATCGCCTTTAACCTCGACTATATAGGATTTTATAACATTAAATTTTGGATGCGTCACTTTATATGCAAAATCTCCGTCATTAGTCATAAGCAGCAGACCTTCGCTCATAAAATCCAATCTGCCTACAGGAAAAACAAACTTAGCTATCTCAGGTTTATCTATTAAATCCATAACCGTTCTAAAACCTTTTTCTGATTTTCTGGAACTAAGGAACGCTTTCGGTTTATTAATCATCAGATAAATAAAATCTTTATTGGACGGTACTATGCGTTTTTCGTCAAGCAGTACTATATCTTCACCGGATACGCTTGTTGCAAGCTGAGTAATTTTTTTACCGTTTACATTGGCTCTGCCTTCCCTGATTATTTCATCGGCTGCGCGTCTGGAAACACCGGTATGCATCGCTATAAATTTATTTAATCTTATGCCCTGCTTCATGTCGTCGTCGTTATAACTTTTCAATTATTATATTCCTTTAACTTCGTTTAATTTCGTTGCTATTTTATAATTCAATTTATAGGCTTCCTATTAACATACATTTATTTTTATTATTATACACTAAAACTTTTGTAATTTTAACATGTAAAATATTATTCTTAGCCTTGACTGGTTTATAGTAATATTCTAAAAAAACATTTCTATTGATATGTCCGAAATTTCCGGTCCTTGAATCTATGAATTGTTTAGCTTTGTTTTCATTTACTTTAATAAAATTAAAATTACCTGCATTAATATTGTCAATGGTCAAATTTTTAAATAAATAATAAATATTGCCGTGTATCGACCTTATAAAATCAATGTTTCTATCAGTTTTCATACCATTTTGGATTTTTCGTTCCGAATTGTAATATCTCAAATAAAAACCGTGTTTTTTAAAATTATAATTGCCTATATCCGCCTTAATGTATTCTTTAAAACAACCTACTTGCGAAATGTAATTCAATAATTTTTTAAATCTTATCTTGTCTTTATAATATAATTTTTGCCATAAAAAGGCGTTAAAGCGGTCATGTTTATATTTTGCAGGATTGACAATCTTAATATAATCGGTAATAATTTTTTTGGTCAAAGGTTCGTTGGAATATTTTACGTATAAGGCATAAATAATAGGGTCTGAGGCATAAACAGCGCCTGAGTAATTTAGATTACCGCCGTATGCCTTTTGTTTAACGGCTTGGTAAGCAGCGGCATCGGCCGGCTGAGCAAAAGTTAGAGTAAAACCAGACAACAATGCAAAAAAACATAACCCCAAAATTAAAGAAATTGTATAAACCGAAAATTTATTATTCATAATTAAATACCTGCTTATTTTTACTAAAATTATATTGTTAAATTATATTATATTATATTATAAAATATATAAAACAAAATTATATTTCTTAGTTATATTATATGATTTTAATATAATATAATTTTATCATAACATCAATAAAAAATTTATATAAATTTATATTTATATTAGATATTATATTTATATATTATATATCGCCTATATTCAGCTTAAGCAATTTTTTATTAAATAAAATATGAACTGAAAATTTTAATCTGTTTAGCAGTTTTAATTTATATTTTTTACTTACTTCAAATACGGCAACATTTCTTATAATTTTATACGGCATATATTGTTTATTATGCGGCTGCGTATTCATCATCATAATTTCCCGTATGCCTGTCGGTTTATATCCGCTAAAAAAATTTCCTCCAGTTTCTAAAAACAAATAAACATTTCTAATAAAAAATTTTCTGTCCGTCGTGTTTGTCAGCTGATATTGCAAATAATAAATTTTTCCTATACGGCTTAAAGAATTAATTGTTAATACCATCCCTTTTTTTCTGATTTTTTTATTAATTTTAATTTTATTGACGGATAATACAATGTTTATAATTTCTTTTTTCTGTTTTTTTATATCCAAGCGTTCTTTATTAAGCAGATTTAATTTTCTGATATATTTCTTTTTTATAATATCTTCGTCTTTTTTAATTTTAGTCTTTATATAATTAGCAATAAAAACATTATTGACCCTCTGCGTCAGATTTAAATCATAAGTCACATATTTCGGCTTTGCGATCTTTAAAAGAATATTAATTAATCCATATTTAGTCAATATTTCAAGATTTGTATTAATTTTATTATTATAAGTCATCGGTTTAATAAAGATTTGCTTTCCTACAATCTGTTCAGAAAAATCCGATGCGCTGCCTATAGCAACATTAAGCGGAATGCACGGAAGCGTGATAATGCTTACATAGCCTAATGCGGTATTAAGCTTATAGATTATATCGGATTTTATGGCAAGCCTATGCGTATACAGTCTATTTTTAAAGCTGTATTTTGTCAAACTTGAATAAGGCTGAGCGTTTGCCGCTTTACAACGCATCTGAAAATAAAAAATAGATGGAACCGATAAAATAAATAGGAAAAAAGAAAAATTTAAAAATCGCCGCAGCGGCTGACAGGCATCGCAATTATTTTTAATTCTTTTAACTCTTCTAATTCTTTTATTTATTGTAATTCTTGAGTTTTTTGAATTTTCCAATTTAGTTATCCTCTCTATTATTATTGTTCTTTAAATTTTCTAATTTATCATGCATTTTAAGTTTTGCGCCTGTAACTTTTATTTCAAAAATTATTACATATAAACCGTAAATACCGCTGAAAAATAAATACAAATTAATTAAATATAAAACAGATACTGCCGTATAATGTTCAAATGCGTAACTTGCAAATATACAAAAACAATTTATGCAATATTTAAATTGAACGTTTGAAAAATAAAATAAAGCAAATAGACCCGTAAAACAAAGAAAAGCAGTTTCAAGTATATCAAGCTCATCGTCATTATTATATTTTCTGGAATTATTCATAAAAAATATATTAATAAATATATTAATCTGATTTTTATCGGTTGTATTAACAATTTGTATCAAAATATCCCTTGTATTTAGAAAAATAATAAGGGTGAAGATACGTTACGCCGGGTCCTTTAATACCTTTATCGGAATAAATTCTATATATTGCCTGATTTAGTTTAAGGTTTGCAAAGTCATCGGTATCAAATGCCGGCATTTTTTCCATTGTTTTGCTTGTACCCTGCGATAGAGTGTTATCATCAGATAATAAACCGCCTATATAGGAGTTAAATCTTGCGCCGTCATCCTGTTCGGTTATATTTTCGGTAATTTTTGCTTTAAATTCTTTATCGCATATTTTTGAAGCTTTTTCCCGTGAATAATCGTCGCTTAAGGAGAGCCAAACGGTAGACCTGATATTTCCAATGAGGGAATTAAGCTTTTCTTCCGAGCCGAGTTTTAATTTTAATGAGCTGTAGCTTTGCGTTAACATTATATTAACGGCTTTAGACTGTCTACATCTTGCAAAAAATTCGCCGTCTGATTCAATATCGCCGGATGTCACGTAATTCTGATATTCATCGCATAAAAAAAGTACCGGTCTCGCCGTATTAATCTTATCGTCTATTACGGCATTATATACCCTGTTAAGCACGGTTCTGAAATAATCAAGCTTGAGCATAATTCCTATAGCGCGTCCCGTCAAACCGTAGTGAGATTCCGGCATCCTCAGAATAATTATTTTTCCTTTATTTATCACTTCTTGAAAACCTGGAAAGTTTAAATCTTTTTCAGGAGCGCAGAATGTCTTCTTATACAACGGTTTTATAAAATCTGAGCAGACTCTTAACGATTCGCTTTTTATGATTCCTTTTGTCCTTTCATCAAGATTTTTATAATCGCTGCCTGAAAAATAATCTATATACATCTGCAGATTACCTTTATCGGATTCATTTATTTTATTTAAATCAATTAATTTTTTTGAATAATTAATGATATTAAGCAGTTTTTCTTCGTCGGATATAATTTCATAAACGGCATCGAGCGTCACATATTTAAATGTTATTCTTAAAAGCCCTATTGAACTGGCTAATAAATTAATAGATTTATCTTTCCAGAAACTGTCCTGTCTTCCGTCGTTAGAATTTAAATTTTCTAAAACCGAATATAATCTTTCCGCAATTATAGAAACATCCAAATTTGGATAATGTATCGGATTGTAGAAATATCCGGAACCCGGTTCTATAATAATTATATCCGTAGACCTCCCGTAATTTTTTATTATATCTGTTGCAGTTTTCCAAAAATCGCCTTTGACGTCCAAAATTAACGCGCCTATCCTTTTATCTTCTACGTTTTTGTTGCAATTAAGCAGCTGGTCTAAAAATGGGTATGCGCATGAACTTGTTTTGCCTGTACCTGTTGAACCTATTATTATAAGTCCCGTATATAATCCGTCCTCGTTTAGCGTAAGCCAGTCGTATTTTTCTTTTCTGCTTCCGTCTTTATTATGTATCTCACCGATTACTAATTTTAATTCATTTTCTTTGACAGGCCATAAATATGTATTATTATCTTGCGCAACTTTTTTTATTCTTTTCTTTTTTGCCGGTTTTAAATAAACATATTTATTATAGATTATGTTTGAAAAAGAATAAGCGGAAAAAAACCACATAGTCAAAGGCAAAAATACCAGGACTAATTTTACGCCGTTAAAGTGATAAAAATAATAGGTTAAATTTTTGTTAGAAAAAAACCCCGAAAATATAAATAAATATGAGATTTCTACAATAAATATAAAAAGTGAAATAATAAGTTTAAATGCTAAAATTTTATTTTTATTCATCTGCTTGTTTGCGTTAATTAGTCAAAATGAATACCGGTTCCTTTTATTTTAATACCGGTTCCTTTTATTTTTTGTTTAAAAATAAATACTGCCCAGAGCAACTAACGGAAAAAATTATACAGGTACTTATTAATTATGCTTTTAACTGTTCTTATATCCGAATAATATGTCCACATAGACGACTCTATAGTCCTTATATCGTTTTCAGAAACATATAATCTATTTTCAAGCAGCGCTTTCGCTTTTATAATTTTCACGGTATCGCGCCATCTACGGTCGGAAACTATTACCTGTCTGTTTTTTAATTCTTCTCTGATGCTGAAAATTAAATTATAAATAGGTTCTCCTATATTTATTTTCCGTGAAGCTGCGATTATTTTATTTAGTTCTTCCAATGTTAAATTTATATTATTAGATGAATATTCTTCGCCGAGTTTCAGCAAATTTTTAAAATTATCTTCGCCTGCAATCGGCAGCACTTCTTTTCTTAATAAAAATCTGTCGTATAAAGGCAATAAATTAGAAGAAACAGTCCTGTCCGGCTTTTCATTAGAAGTTGCAAATAAACTGATAAGCGGTATATTTACAGGTTCCGGATTATACAATATTCTTTCGTTCATGATTGATAATAGTGAATTAAGCGTCGAAGTTTTGCCCTTAAAAAATTCGTCGATGAGCACAATTTCGCATTTATCTATACCATTGCCTTTATTTAACGGATTATAAGACAATAAATCATTTATTTCCGTGTGCGGGGTCATTTGATAATCAAACAATTTCAGTCCTTTTACATGTTTTATTAAAGCTTTTAATATTGCAGTTTTGGCAAGCCCCGGTTCGCCAATGAGAATCATATGCTGTTTGGCAATAATTGAGATTAAAATAGCTTCTATAAGTTCATATCTTTCAAAAAAATATGCATCAAGATTTCCTATTATAGAAATTATTCTTTTCCTCACACCGTCAATATCTTCGTAAATATCACCGTCAATATCCATATTTAAAAATTCGTTCATAGTAATTTTATTAAAAAAAATAAATTAATAATTAATACGCACTGCCCTCAAAAATATAATTTTTATCGGCGTTCCTTCCGGTAATGTAATGGTTGTCTGCTGCGCTGAAGATGCCATTGAATCTAAACCGTTTTGAGCCTGATTTAATTCATTCTGTGCAACATTTTGTCTTATCTGGTTTTGAAAGGTATAAGGATTTGAAGAATTTACGGCAGAACCTCCCCCCGCAAACATTGCGGCTGCTCCCACAACTCCCTGAGCTAACGACGTTAGCGCATTCGTTGCATAATGATGATGAACATTCCCCCTTACGCCTCCCGAGCCGTTAGGCATCATAGCTATAGCGTCGATATTTAGCGATGAACCGTTTAATTTTATTATTCTGTTAAAATGTATATTAAGTCTGTTTATAGAATGTTTTATGCTGACCATACCGAAAAATTTATCGCCTTTTTTTAAAAACTGTTTATTTTTGTAATAATATGTATTTGATAAAATTGCTATTACCGGAACCTCTGTGTTATATGAAAATATCTTATATTTTATATAGGCGTTAACGACTGTTCCTATGGGTATCGCCGCTTTTATCGAATTATTCAGGGGATTTTTATAATTAATGTTTCCTTCTTCTTTTTTTTGATAAAAGTTAAAATTGCCGGTCGTTATATTATTTTTAAACCGTTTATTTTCTTTCAATCCTCTTTCGCTATTTAAAATTAATTTTTCATAACTTTGTTTAATAAAAACTACTATTTTTTTATTTATAGGCAATAAATTTTTTTTGCCTGCTTTATTTTTATTTTGCCGATATTCATTATTTTTCAATTTTTTTAACATTTCCATTTCTCTATAAAATTTTTTATTGAATTTTCCGTTATGTTCAGCCGGTTTATTTGTTTTATTCCTTGAACCGTAATTAAAGATACGCGGAGAAAATCTTTTTTTATAATTGATAATTTTATTTTTATACTCGGTTGCTTTCCCTGTTTTATTATTATGATTAACTTCATACTTGTTAAAATATAAAAATTTAAACATAATAAAAAGTACTATAATTATCCCTGCTACAATTATTATTCCATTAAATGATTTTAAAAATGTAAATTTGCCGCTTTTATTTTTTAAATCCGGCGTAGAATTATATATATTATTATCTTCCGTTTTAATTGTATCTTGAGCTGCCGAACCTTCAGGCATTTCTTCTGACGATATATATTGTTCATTAACCTCTGCGGCATCTTCGTCTGTTAAACCCCGAGCCCCCGATATATTATTACGTTTATTATTGATATTTTCTGAATTGACGTAATTATTGTACTCATCGTAATGATTGTCATAATTATTATCATTGCCGTCGTCATTATAATTATCGTCAAATTGCTTATTTTCTGTGTTCTGCTCCTCTTCATAATCTATCTGTTCCTCGGAGATAACGTGAGGGTTTTTTAATTCATTGTCCATTTTTATTATTATGCCCCGCCTAATTTTAAAGTATTGAAATATACTACTTCTAAACCAAAAGGATATTGGATACTCCTTTTTACCCTTTGTAATATTAACTTATCTTCGTAAGCGGCTCTGCTTTCAACATTTGAGTTTGAATTGGATATTACCGTTCTTATTATGTAAAGCTTTAACTCATCGTGATTCACCGTCTGCCTTGTAAGTTTAATCTTCTTATATTTAATCACGGAAGAAACATTCGCCTTTTCCATATGTTGTATAAACTTTTCCCTTATAATCATTTTTAGCGTATTTTCTCCATAAGATTTGCTCATTTTATTTAATGCTCTTGAAAGCTGTGTTTTAATAGTTATAGAATTAAATCCGGTAAATTCTCTAATAAATGTTTTTGAAAAATAGACTATTTCACCCATGCCGACCCTGTTATTAAACGGCAAATCTCTTAATATCTTTGCGCTGCCTGCTTCAGAAACCCTTATAACGACCGGAACTCTGTTTATTTTATAAGTAAAATAAGCAGTAAAAAGAGCAATAGAAGCAATTACGGTCATCAATACTATTACAATTTTTAAAGTAGTATTCTGGGCATTCAAATCGCCCCATATTTCATAAAATAATCTATTTTCGTTTTTTTTATTATCAAGATACAATTGCTTTCCCCGCCGCTGTTATAGTTTGTTTTATACTGGAATGGTACCTGTCGCCTAACCCGTCGAAAATTTTTCCTACTAAAAATGGCACTGAAACCGAAATTGATATCATTACTACAAAAATAACAATGTCTTCCGCAAAAGTAAATAATCCTAATATTTGACCTAATCCTGTTCCTGTCGATTCCATATTTACGGACATTATTTTTCCTAACATAGTAAAAAAGATTAATTGCTCAAGACCGGCCATTACACCCCAGAATGAAATCTCGACAAAGAGTTTTAACCATTTTGAAAAAACCCCTTTAGTATACGGTATTGTTTCAAATCCTATAATTATCGGAAATATTGAAAATAGCAATCCTAGTATAACAAGCTGTATTAATGCCATAAAAAGCTGAATTCCAACATATAAGATATTAAAAATAAACCAAAATATTCCCATTAGAACTGCCCCCGTCAGCGCATGCAGCGCACCTGCAAACCACGACACCGGATTAAGATTCCATCCTTTTTGCACAGAAGCTGTTCCATTTGATGATATTGTAGGCAGCGATACCGAATGAAGACTTTTAACAATTGATGAATTTATCTGCGACACATTTTGACCTATGCTGTATATATTTAATTTAATAATATAAAGCTGAATTTTATCGGCTAATGATAAAATATCCTGGGCAAAATTTGATAAACCGGCTGACTTCCAAGATAAAAAACCGGCAGCAATTAAAGCGGTTTTAAGGAATAGACCATAGTAATTTGCCGATTGTCCGGTTAATTCTAATTTATAAGATTCCCATAACGAAAATATAATACCGGAAGCAAATAAAAAATAGAAAAGATAAGTCGTAAGCTGTACAAGACTTGAGTTTTTATTCAGCGCATCGGGAATAGAATCTATCGATAGAATAGTTAAATCTTCACCGTTATTTAATTTTGAAATAGACAGCGATGACGAATTCAACTTGGAACTGTTTAAATCAGAGTTAGAATTAGAAACCGAACCTGCCGTCGAACTGCCGCTTGCCGTCGAAGCCATTGCGCTTCCGATATTTAAAAAATCTGCCGCAAAAAGACATACGGCGGCAAACATGAAAATTAAAATATATTTTTTTATCATAATATTTTCTAATAGTTATTGTTTTGTTTATATTAATGCAGATATTAAATAATTCTATTCACTCTTCAGCCGTATTAAATCTTAGATTGAAATTTTCATAAGTTTATTAATTTATTAAGTTATATTTCAAATTAATTCCGTTTCCGTATATCGGCAAAATATTTAATGTCAAATTTCAAGAAACATGACTTGAATTGCCGCTTATTGTTTATAATTTTAATATTTACGCGTTTTACTGCTTAGAGTTTTTATGTTCATTTTGAGATTTACAATTTTATAATAATTTTATAATGTAGTATCATCATAAAAATTTAAATTCGGATTATTGCTATTTTGCTCCGTAAGTGAAGCGCCTATATGCTCTTTTTTTATTTCCGAGGCGGATTTAGACAATTCAAGCTGCTTAAGCTGACTTTCAATGTATCCCATATTCTTCAAATTAGCCGCATTTTCCTCTGCTATTAATGTCAGCACCGAACTTTGGTAAGTATAGTAATTGCTGCTGTTTCCCAGAGCGCCGCCGGCAATTTCGTTTTCAAATTCATCCCCTTCCAATTCGGCTTTGTGCGCTCTTGCAGATGATATACCGGCATTATAAATATCAGATGCGGCAACATTGCTTTCAAATCCGTTTACGTAATCCATGCAATTTTGAGCCGCCGTGCCATAATCAGCGCTGCCGGAAGCGCCTCCGCCGTTTGTTATTGTTAAATCCTGCCGGCAATTATAATTTATAGAATTATCCGGTACCGCAGCGGTTACGCCGTTAGAATTTAATATTAATGAATTTGCAAGATTCTGCGCTTTTCCGGCTAAGTTTTCTTTGCTCTGTGATTCTCCGGAAACTATTTGCCGTATGCCGCCGTAAGACGTATTTTGTAATGAATCAAATGCGTTATCTTCTGAATTGATATTATCTTCTATTGAAGCGGCAGGTTCAGCATTAACCGAAACGTCATTTGTCGTTAATTCCTGGGGTATCTGGTTAAATGCGCTTTTAATCCGGCTGTTTAAACTATTTAAATTATTAATGGTATTTGGAACGGAATCGGCTATATGCGTTAATTTATCATAATTTATAATGATATTCTGCTCCGCTTCCTGCATTTCCGATTCCGCAGCTGTAAGAGATTCAAATGATTGAAGCGCCTGTCCTATTCCAATTCCGGGGGTTGCAACCGGCATACCTGCAGATTGAGCGGAAGACGCGGCATTTCCGACCGTAGTCATTACGCCTGAAGCGGCAGAAGCAACTGAATTAATCTGGCTTGTGATTAAACTCATATCGGGCAGCGGCAAACCTAACGCATAGGCTGTCTGGACACAGATATATCCCGACAAGACAATGACGGAAACCGATAATGCAATCTTCTTAGAATTTGATTTTAAATTTTTAAAATTTCCGTTAAAAATTTTCTTATGATTTATAAAATCCGTAAACATAAACAGATACCTCCTAATTTATATTAGTTGAGTTTTAGTTAGAATTTAACATTTAATCTAAAATTTTAAAATTTCCGTTAAAAATTTTCTTATGATTTATAAAATCCGTAAACATAAACAGATACCTCCTAATTTATATTAGTTGAGTTTTAGTTAGAATTTAACATTTAATCTAAATTTTTAAAATTTCCGTTAAAAATTTTCTTATGATTTATAAACTTTGCAAACATTACGTTAGTTAATAGATTAATAGATACCTGCAAATTTATTTTAAACTATACGGACCGTTTGGATATTCTGATGCTAAAATTTCTAGTTTTTCTCTTAAAGTTTTGTCCGGATATTGAGCCGATATTTTGTTTTCCAGCTCTTCATCTTCCGATGATTTACAATATAGCCAGTATTCAAAAGGGTCAGGCTTGTTCATTATAACCGCCGCATCTTTTCCAAACTTTAAAAAATATTCCGCATAATGTCCTTTAACCACTTTCAGATTTTTTACCGTTTCAATTTCTTTTTTACTTAATCCGCAAATCCTCAAATCATCCGGAGAAACTTCTGCGTCAAGTTGACAGAATATTTTAACGGTAGAATTTTCAATTATACTTTTACCGGCATTTCCGGTCTTTAAAAGATCTGACGGTTCCTGAGTTATACTCCATACCAACGATCCCCATTTTGCCGAAGTTTTATATAAATGCATAATTAACTCCGCTATTTTAGGATCATTCATAAATTCCCAGCATTCATCGTAAAAGAAAAATACCTTGGCATTTTTGTCATACATCTTTTTAAAAGATAAATTTTTTATTACGGCAAAGACTATTTTCTGTAAATCTTCATGTCCTTTTAGTTTTTGCAGGTCAAAAATAACTATTTTATTGTCAATGTTTAGACCGCCTTTTCTGTTTAGCAGGATGCTATACGGAGAACTTATATCCGTCCATTGAAAAAGATTTTTACCCATTTCCATAGCCCTTCTTTTATCTTCTGCATCTCTTGCCTCATTATAATTAAATAAAACATTATTAATATCGGAAATAATCGGCATGTCATTTTCATCTTTAATATAATCGTATGATGCCTGTATTGCCCTTGCTATAATAGTTTTATCATTTGGCGACAGGCTTTTGTCAGGTTCAGCCATAATACCTACTATACCTATTAAAAAAACCATAATATCCGGATTAAATATTTCCTCCCCGTTAATATGTTTAATAACATGCTTTTTTGGAGGAAAAGGGTTTAAAGAGTATGTGCCGTCCATATCAATTTCAAAATAGTCTCCGTCAAAAAGCCTGCAAAATTTTTTGTATGTGCCTCCTATATCAACACCGATGATATGATAGTTATCGCCCGATAAAAAAAAGTTAGATAAAAATCCATTCAGCATAAACCCTTTGCCGCTTCTAGTTTTTCCAAAAATGACGCCATGTTTTGACGGCAATCTGTTATTATATAAATCTAAACTGACCGGCTCCGACCTGTTGTTTTTTAACGGTATGGAGCAATTTTCAGTTCCTCGAAATCCTTTATGCAGCGGAAAAAATGAAGCCGCCGCAGGGGAAAGCAGCGTTTTAAACCTTCTGTTAAAAAAAGACTGCCCGGGAAAAAATGATAAAAATAGATTATGATGCTCCATATTGTCTATTATTCCTTCCATAAAATTAAAATCTTTAAAGGATTGCAGAATTTTCAAAGACATATAGTCCAATTCACGTAAATTTTTAGATTTTATCCTAGCGCATAAAGATATATTGACGGCTTTTTTTTGGAGCTTTGATATTTCAACTAAAAAATCATCCATCTGGGACGTTATATTTGTCCCTTTATGGTCAACATAGCCGCCGTTGACGGCATCCGTTAAACTTGCTTTAATATTTCTTTCAGACTGGATTTTATTAATTATTTTTTCCTGCTCGGGTATATTAAAAGAAACCTGAATGTCGTACGGAAAAAATTTTTTTATATCGTTAGATTCTAAATTAAGTATTTTTGCTATGCCGAATGAATCCGTCTGCGATGGAAGTTTATGCATATTAATAAATTTAAAGTAATAGCCGTCAACGTAAAAGTATTCTTTATTTATTTCTGCAGGCGAAAATATTAGAGAACTTCTGAACGTGGCTTCGTTTATTATATTGTTATAAAATGGAGCGTTAATATGCAGAGCTCTTTTAGGATTAAGTTCATTATAAAAATAATTAACCAATTCCTGATTGGACATTCTTTTTATTTTTATATTTAACCTTGCAGAGAAAAAACTTAAGTTATTTTCAATATTTTCCATTTTTTTCAACATATCTCCAAACTCCTTCTCTGCCCGGTCTCTTGAGTTTTTATTCAGCGCATCTTTTGGCTTAATCGTCATCAAATTGGCTGCAAATTGAGCTAATTTTGAAAATAAATTTATATTATTGACGGTGCCCGGTCTGAAACCGGATATTGTGCAAAAAAGAAATATATCTATTTTTTTAATCAATTCTGTATGCAGGGATTTAATTTTTTTTTCTTTTATAAATAAATATTTTTTCGGAGGATGCGAATTCTTTGTATAATTTGATATAAAATCTTCATCAGAATCTGATATTTTATATATCCATTGAAGCGAAATATCTTCGTTTAATAAATTTAATAAAATGTCGTTAATATAGGCGGTGTCGTTAATTATTTCATCGTTTGCAAGAAAATAATCAAATCCCTGTACGGCGAATCCTACGGTCAACGAACCGTCTATGCCTACAATAGTATCTTTAAATATGCTTAATAGATTGATATAATTATTTAAAGAATCAGATTGATTTTGTTTTTTTAAAATATTATTTATTAACATATTTTATGCTT
>JAKAQK010000069.1 GCA_021822625.1 bacterium
AGAAATTATACATATAATATCATATATATAAGAAGTTTAATTATAAATAGAAATTATATATAACATCATGCATATAATAAGTATATATAATAATAAATATAGGATTTCCGGCTCTTATTAAGCGAGAGTAGTTCGCTTAATTTGTAAGTTCGACTAATTTAATAAGAGCTGATTATGCAGGCAGCAAACGACGGAAAGTTTGTAACTTATTTGCAACTTAATAGATTTGAAAATAGAGGAGGGATAGAATTACAGTTTAGAACCAAATAATTTATATGCAAATTCCGTGTAATAATATTTTAACCGTCGATGCGGATGCGTATTACGGCAGTTAAGTAGGTAAAATATCTGAATTAAAATGATTTAGCATATATCGTCGGGTCTTCAATGCCGGCTTCTATAAATCCGTTCTTGCGCAATATGCACGAATCGCACACGCCGCAGGCAAGACCGTTGACAGGGTCATAACAGCTGTGGGTCATTTCCAAAGGAACGTTTATGTCGTGCGCCTTTTTTATTATATCTTTTTTACCCATGTTTATAAGCGGTGTATGAATCTTAAATTTTAATTGCCCGGTAACTGAAACCTTTGTTGCAAGATTTGCCATTTTTTCAAAAGTTTGTATATACTCAGGTCTGCAATCGGGATAACCGCTATAGTCAATCCAATTTACGCCGATAAAAATATCTCCGGCATTGTTGACTTCGCCGACTGCTATAGCATATGAAAGAAATATTGTATTTCTTGCAGGAACATAAGTTATCGGTATATTATTTTTTCGTGCCGTCGGTATATTGTCTTTTTGCGCTGCGGGCTCAGACTTTTCTAAATTTCCGTTTGCAGAATGATGGTCGGCAGGCTCCGTTAAGATTTTTATTTGATTTTTTGGAACGCTAATATCAAAATCCACTAAAGCTGAGCCTTTAATGCTGCTGAAATCTAAGTTTATTATTATGTGATTTTTAATATTAAAATATTTAACTAATTTTTTAGCATGCTCTATTTCAGTTTTATGCCGCTGATTATAAAAAAAAGAAACAGGTATAACTTCATAGCCCTCGTCTAATGCAATTTTTAGAACTGTTGACGAATCCAGACCCCCGCTAAATAAGATAACGGCTTTTTTTGAATTATTCATAGATTGTGAACGATGCATTAAATTAAATATATTAATTAATTATTTAATACTTTATAGATTTAGCAAATGTATTTGATTAGAAATAGACGCATTTTTTTTATTTATATTTATTTACGAATTTAGCATCTAACGCAATTATATCATATTTTTTATTAGAAATAGACACCTTTTTTTTATTTCCATGTATTTACAAATTTATTGGGACAATAATTTTTATTAAATAATAAAAAAAACTCTTTACTAATTATTTTTATGTGTTATAATTATTTATAGTAATATTTTATCTTTTCATAGAAGGACTTAAACAAATAGGGCAGGGACTGCCCGAATTAACGCCTGCGGAGTATGCTCTTACGGGTATTCAGAATATCGGATATAGTAACCATACGTTGAAACAGGAAGCTCACGCCTCGTAAGGCGGGAGTAGTTCACGAAATAACTCCTTGTTAAAAAACGCTGCGCTATTTTGGATTTTATCATTATCCCCCTTTTGATTAAATTTAATTGCAGCGTTTTTTTATTTGATTAATTTCCTGCAAAATTGTATAATAAAAACATATCGTAATAAATAATATAAAGTATAACGCGTTAATTAGCGTCATAAGTAAACATATTGACCGCATAAATATATACATAACTGAATATATTAAATCACACCGGCACAGTTAATCGAGATTAATATAAAAATTCATTTATAAGACCATTTTATTGCCGGAGATACGGCGTACTAAAACCGACTAAAACTAATTAAAACCGACTAAAACTAATTAAAACTAATAAAAAATAATAAAAAATAATTTAAAAACTATTATGATAAAAAAATATCCATTATTTATTAACGGCAAGTGGATTGACAAAGACGATTTTTATGAAGATGTCAATCCTTTTAGCGGCGAGATAGAAGCATACTTGAGCAAGCCTGACAAAAATGATATAAAATTTGCTATCGATTCTGTAGAAAAGGGTTTTGAGCAGATAAAAAACCTTCACGCATTTGAAAGAGCGGATATCCTTGAAAGAACCGCTCTTAATTTAGAAAAAAATTCAAAAGAAATTGCGCATTTTATAACGGTTGAAGTTGGAAAAGCGCATAAATATTCCTTAGTAGAAGTCAACAGAGTTGCTAATGTTTTTAAGTTTGCGGCAGAAGAGGCAAAGCGGCTTCACGGCGAAACGGTTCCTATGGATGCCATCAAAGGATATGAAAACAAAATAGCTTTTTATATGCGTGTTCCGGTAGGAGTTATAGCGGCTATTACGCCTTTTAATTTTCCGATAAATCTTCCGGCGCATAAGATAGCCCCCGCTATTGCAGCAGGCAACGCTATAGTTTTTAAGCCTTCAATAAACGGTTCCGTTGTTGCGTATTATTTAATTCAAGCGCTGATAGAATCCGGTTTACCTGAAAAAGCAATTTGCCTTCTGTACGGCGATAAAGATACGGGCGAGGCGATTACTTCAAACGACAAAATAAGAATGATAAGCTTTACGGGAAGCCCTAAAGCGGGCAGAGAAATTATGGCAAAAGGCGGATTGAAAAAATATACTATGGAACTCGGAAGCAATTCTGCTTTAATTATAGACAAAGACGCAGATTTAGCCGAAGCGGCAAAAAAATCCGTTATAGGTTCTTTTTATAATTCCGGTCAGGTATGTATATCGCTTCAAAGAATATATGTTCATAAAGATGTAGAACAATCTTTTATAAAACATTTTGTCGAAGAAACAAAAAAACTGAAAGTAGGTAATCCGTTAGATAAAGATATCGATATAGGTCCGGTAATAAGCGATGAATCAAAAGAACGGGTCGATTCTTGGATAAAAGAAGCGGTTGCGGACGGAGCAAAAATAGAAACGGGGGGCAGTTTTACAGGCAGCGTTTTAGAGCCTACTATCTTTTCTAATGTTCATCAAAAGATGAAAATATCGTGCCTTGAAGTTTTTGCGCCTATTGTAAGCATTGTCGCCTTTGAGGATATAAAAGAAGCCGTTGATTATGTCAATGATTCAATATATGGTTTGCAGGCAGGCATTTATACAAATAATATGAAAAATGCGATGTACTGCATAAAACATATCGATGCCGGAGGCGTGCTGATTAACGATATCCCTACTACGCGAGCCGACCACCAGCCGTATGGCGGCGTAAAGGAGTCTGGTTTCGGAAGAGAAGGTGTAAAATACGCCGCAGAAGAAATGACGGAATTAAAATTTATAAGTTTTTCATAAAGTTTGGGGTTCGTTCGATTGAACGTCTGTTACCGTCGTTGGCTTCTCAGTATATTTTAGATGGTTAACAAGTTATATGGGCTTGCTTATAGAGGGGCGATAGCGATTATTCATGGCCGTTATCGAGTTATAGTTCTCATGTTTGTTTGTTGATTGGTTTGTTAGCATATATATTTTATTATCAATGTATTTGGCATTTAGCGGTTTTTTCACATTTTTGCAAGAATATCCGCTGCATATAATGCATAGTATGTTATTATTATATCGGCTCCGGCACGTTTTATAGATGTCAGCATTTCAATTACAGCCTTTTCTTCATTCAAATAGCCTGCTTGTGCGGCAGCTTTGAGCATTGAATATTCGCCTGAAACGTTATAAGCGGCCAAAGGTCTTTTAAAAGTCTGCTTTATTCTGTATATTATATCAAGATAACTCAATGCAGGTTTTACCATTATAATATCGGCGCCTTCGTCAAGGTCTAATTCTGTTTCAAGAATAGCTTCGTCAGAATTTGAAGGATTCATCTGATATGCTTTTCTGTTGCCGAATTTTGGAATGCAATCTGCAGCATCTCTGAATGGTTCATAAAAGCTTGAAGCGTATTTAGAAGAATAAGACATTATCGGGATGTTGACAAACTGTTCATCGTCTAATGCTTCCCTGATTTTTCTTACTCTGCCGTCCATCATATCTGACGGGGCGATTATATCTGCGCCTGCTTTCGCATAAGATACGCTGATTTTAGCAAGATACTCAAGTGTTTCATCGTTTTTAACATAACCATGAGTGTCTACTATGCCGCAATGACCATGAGATGTATAATCGCAGAGGCAAACATCCGTTATAACTATTAACTCGGGATAAATTTCTTTTACGGCTCTTAACGTTTGCTGAACTATACCGTTATCGGAATAGCTTTCCGACCCTATTTCGTCTTTATGTTCGGGAACACCGAAAATAAGTATTCCGCCAATTTTTAAATCACTAACTTTTTCAAGCTCTTTTAAAAGTTCGTCGATAGTATATCTAAATTGTCCCGGCATCGTACTTATAGGTTCTTTCTTACCTGCGCCGTGCATAACAAAATAAGGCATGATAAATTTTGACCGGTCAAGCGAATTTTCGCTTACTAATCTTAATAAATTTTGTGAAGTCCTTAGTCTTCTAGGTCTTATATAAGGAAAACCTGTATTCATAATTAATATATCCTATTTTTAATGTTATTTTATTTTAAAAATTTATGATTATATTTAAATGATATATGATTTAAATATTCAATAATAAATAATAAATAATAAATAATAAATAATAAATAATAAATAATAAATAATAAATAATAAACACCTGCTTTTACTATTATATCATTTTCATTTATTTAAATTCAATTTCATTTATTTAAATTTAATTTCATTTATTTAAATTTAATTTGAGTGAACTAACTCGCCATTAAGGACGAGAACTTTTAGGTAATGTTATTTAAACAATTTATAAAGCAAATTCAAAGGCTTTCTTGAAAAAAATTTCAGCATCTTTTACCCTGCCGGATTTTTTAAGACATTCTGCATAGTTAAGATAATAGTCGGGGTTGCAGCTATTAAGCGCAATAGCTTTTTTAAATAATTTGAGAGCATTAGAATAATTGGCTTTAATCATGCCGGCAATATTATCATCAGTATATATATTTCCATTTAAATAATCGTTCCCGTAATAAACCGGATTGCTGTTAATATATCCGCTGCTAATCTTGCCGGAACTATTTTTAATGCGGCAGCTGCTGTATGTTACGTTTTTATTGATTTTCTTGCTGTGTGCCGTATCATTTCCTTTATGATGATTGCCGTTAAAATTGTGTGAAGCGCTAAAATCATTGATATTACTATGCATATCGGAATTTAAGCCGCCGCCCCATCCATTTCCTGTGTCGTTATATAGCTCAGAAAGTACCGGTATATATTCGTCTATTATAAACATGGCGGCGCTAAAGAAAATTTCATCTCTGGTATAATAATTTTTAGTTCTTGATTCCCACATACTTAAAATATCAAAAAATTTTGAATTAATATCATTATACGCCGCATTGCTTTCTTTTACAGCGGTTTCATCAAAATCTCCATTAATCTGATAATTAAGTTTATCAAACTCTTCGAAAGTTTCTGAAACCGAAAGTGTGCCGTATTTTTCAATATGTGCATTATCGTCGGCGATATAGGTAATTTTAAAATCGTTATATATTTTTTTACTAAAATTCATCATATTGTAAAAGAAAGTAAGTTTTTCATATTCTTTAAATTCATATAAATATTTGCATAAATCGAAAAGAAACGGGGTATAGTTATATTTATATATATAAGTTAAATGCTCCGGTTCATGACAGTTTTTGTATTTAATTTTATCCTTATCAATCTCTTGTCTATCTATTGTTGTATTTATTAGAGCGTCATTATCAATCTCTTGTCTATCTATTGTTGCAGTATTTATTAGAGTTTTTAACGAATTGACAGTATTAAATATTTCCAAATATATAAGAATTTGTTTAGTTATCACAGATTTATCAAAAGCGCTAAGATATTCGTTGCCTATTATAATCACATTGTAATATTCAGCTATTATTTTTTTTAAAAATTTATTAACTGCATTATTTATATTTGTCGTGTTTAATCTAAACGGCAGGTCAATCGCGGAAGAGTCATTAGAGGCTGCATTATTTATATTTGTCGTGTTTAATCTAAAAGCGTTTAATTTAAATTTTTCAACGAACTCATTAATATTACAGGTTTTTTCAAAATTTTCTATATGCGCTTTTATTGCCGCAAAATTCCCGTTTATATAGTATGATTTTAATAAATTTAATCTTAACTCTATATTTGTGCCATTATTTTTATTATTGCCGCATTCAGCGGGCTCGTTACAATTATCGTAATTATTGAAGCTATTACTTTTAGATAAAAATTTTTCTGCATTTTTCTGAAATATTTGAATACCTTCGTAAAATCTTATTAATTTATTTAATTCATAATAATAATTCATTTATTTTCTCCCTAATATTATATAATTTTATTATAGGTTGTTAACTCCTTTATAAAATTGTTTAAACCTGCGAATGCGATGAGTTTTTCCTTTTCAGATAAATTTTTTAATAAATATATTCTTAGGTCTTCATCGGTTTTATAATCGCTGAATTTTAGTTTTAATGCGCTTTCATTATTTATTGCCATCGTTAATCTGCAAGAAGAGTTTGATTCTACAGTTGTTTTAATTTCATTCAGCAAAATCTTTTCCGATGTAGAAAGTTTGCCTATTATACCAAGCAAATTTCTCATTTCATTTTCGTTTGTAATATTTTGCTTAAAGTCGATGTTATTTGATGTTATATTTTTTTCAAAATTAAACTCTTTATAATGAGATAAATTTTTATCTATAAAAACATCGCATGAGTCAATTTGTTTATGATTATATTCGCTAAGCGCAACATAGTTTGCAATATTATCTGCGCCGCCGTCCTGGAGCTGATTTATATGGTGAATCTGTATTTGGGTTTGTTTTTTATTTACGTTTATATCTAAACTTGTATTTATATGTTTATTGTCTGAAATATTTACTTGAGAATAAATTGATTTTGCATATTCATAGTCTCTTTTTTTAATATACTCTCGTACTTTGTCCCAGTTAAAATGGGATTCCAATTCCATTATTTTTTTGTTATCGATAGAAATTTTTATATTTTTAAACCCGTCGAGATAATTTTTATAATAGTTAAGTGCTCCTAACAGCGGTTTGCTTGATTCGGGAAGTGTTTTAGAAATGATGTTTTCAATGTTGTCCGATTTATTTTTCCATATGTATATGCTTGGTTTTTCGAGCAGTTCATATTTTATTGTATTGGTAGTTGCGTGACAAAAAACATCCGGCAATTGCGAATTATCTATGCTGCTATTACCGTTTTTAATGCTGAGGTAAGTATTATTTGCTATTAACGAATTATTCAGACCTTCGCAGCTTTTTTTAAAGTAACCGTTATTTTCGTTTATAGTCCTTGCCGTTATTCTGTTTTCGCTATTAGCTTTTGAAACTACCGTTATAGTTCCGGGCATAGTTTTTTCAATATTTATCCTAAGACCGTTTTCTTTTAATTCAAAATAATTTTTCAGGGTAAAGTCGGATAATTTAAATTCGTTATTTAGACTGTAGTTCCCTGCTTTTTTTTTAATATTAATTTCTTTAAATTTATCATGTGAAATTAAGATATTTTTTACTGCAATATCCCTGCCGTATTTCGTCATTTCATGAAATTTTATTCCCTGAATCTCTACTACGGGATTTTCGGAAACCGAAGTTGAAAGGGTCATGTTTTTTATACTGCCTAAAGTTTTTTCGTCTATTATTCCATAAGTTTTTAGCAGAAAATCATTATTGTTTTTTATTATAAAACCGGAATTACATAAATTTTTAATTTCGCTTTCCGCTTCCATTATTTTAGAACTTCTTAATTTTCCATCATTAAAGGATTTAATAGCATTTATTTTATCCGTTAAATTTTCAAATCCTGTTATTTTTTCTGATAATTCGCCGATATCTTTTTCGGATATGCCTAAATTTTCTTTTATATTATTATTTTTATTATCATGCAAATTTTTAATAAAATTATTTTTTAAATTATCCGTTTTTTCTAATACTTTAACGTTCAGTTCCATTTTGTAATCCTTTTAAATTGACGTTATAAGTTTATGTTATATATCTAAATGCGCATAAATGCGTCTACTTATATATAGCGTATATAATAAATTTAACAAAAATATATTTCATTATTATGAAGGTTTTGTTAAAATTGAATTAAATTAATGTAAAAATTTGGTGATATATATATTAAAAATAAAACTATAAATTTTGCTCATAAACTGATAATATATTTTAAACAGCCCAGCTATGAATATGTGAATGGGCTATAAATGGGCTGCAAATAATGAATTATGAATGGGCTATAAATGGGCTGCAAATAATATAAGCTATGAACGCGCTATAAAGAGCTATAAATAATGAATTATGAATGCGCTATAACTCTGCGCATAATAGCGCACGGATGTCTATAAATTAAGACAATCCTGAACATATCGGTTTGAAAATAACGCTAATGGTCAAAAACATACGCGGCGCTTATTGCTGAAACCTGTATTGCACAATATACATATATGCAGACCGGCTGTATTATTAAAATTATCAACTTATAAAATTATTAATAATTTGGACATTATTAACATGGATTTTAAAAAAATTAGGGGCAGTCTATATATCTTCAACACAATGAGCGGTTCCAAAGAATTATTTAAACCGCTAAATGAAAATAAAGTGCTTATGTATGTTTGCGGCATTACCGCATATGATTACTCGCATATAGGGCATGCAAGGGCGTATATCACGTTTGATATTATTTACCGTTATTTAAAACATATAGGATTTGATACCGTATATGTAAGAAATTTTACCGATATCGACGATAAAATAATTAAAAAAGCTAATGAAGAAGGTGTTGTTTTTAATATTATTTCCGAACGCTTTATTAATGAATTTCACAACGACATGGATTCGCTGTCCGTCGAACATCCTTCTTTTGAGCCTAAAGCTACTGAAACGATAGCGGACATGCTCTTATTTATTAAATCTCTAATAGATAAAGGCGTCGCATACGAAAAAAATAATGATGTTTTTTTTAAAGTCGATTCATTTAAAGAATACGGCAAACTTTCTCATAAAAATATCGACGAATTGCTTTCAGGCGCAAGAATACCTTTGAACGATGAAAAAGAAAATCCGCTTGATTTTGCGCTATGGAAAAAATCAAAACCGAATGAACCGTTATGGGAAAGCCCATGGGGTCAGGGAAGACCGGGCTGGCATATTGAATGCTCTGCGATGAGCATGAAATTTCTCGGGGAGCAGATTGATATACACGGCGGCGGGTCAGATTTAATATTTCCGCATCATGAAAATGAAATCGCCCAAAGCGAAAGTTTTACCGGAAAGAAATTTGTTAATTACTGGATTCATAACGGATTTGTTAATATCAATAACGAAAAAATGTCAAAATCCTTAAAAAATTATATAACTATTAGGGATTTGCTTAAAGATTATGAGCCTGAAGTTATAAGAATATTTTTTATGTTTACGCACTACAGGTCTTTTATAGATTTTTCACAGAGCGGACTTGAAAGCGCAAAGCAGTCTTTAATAAGACTTTATGAGGCTGTCGGTTTATATATATCAATTAAAAGCAAAATTGCAGATAAAATTATCGAGATTATTCAAAATGATGACGATAATATGAATAATAACGGCATGCTAACAGATTCTAATAATAATAAAGAAACAGAAAATATAGAGATAGAGGATTATTTAAACAGTTTTTACAGTGCAATGAATGATGATTTTAACACAGCGAGCGCATTGTCGGTTTTATTTAATCTAATTAGAAAAACAAATCAAATTATAAATAATTCATTGTCAAAAGGATTTATTGCTACTCATGAATTGGAATTTTTAGATAAATTTTATGATTTTATAAAAACTATACAAAATATCTTGGGAATATTAAAACAAGACCCGCAGATATTTTTAGAAAAATATTTAAAAAATTTTGAAAATACAGAGTTATCCGATGAAGAAATTAGAAATTATATTAATAAAAGAAATGAGTTTAGAAGAAATAAAGATTATAAATCGGCGGATGAAATACGCAAAATGCTTCTTGAGAAAAAAATAGTATTGGAAGATACAGGTTTTGAAACAAAATATAAGATAGAAAGTAGATGAAAAATAATAAAATTAAATTTAACAAGCTAATTTTTTAACTGATGAAAAATAATAAAATTAAATTTAACAAGCTAATTTTTTAACTGATGAAAAATAATAAAATTAAATTTAACAAGCTAATTTTTTAACTTTGGAGGCGTTTAGCTCTAGATTTATAATCCGGAGTTTATAATTATTTTATTATTAATTTCATAGATTTTTATAAGTTTAGAGCGCGAAAGAAATGAAATGAATATTCAAGAAATGATTGACGAATTTTTGGTATGCCCTAAATGCAAAGGGAAGCTTGAAATGTCGGTAATAAATAAGATGACGGCTGAAGGAAAGCCTTATGAATCTTCTATACTAATATGCAGAAACTGCGGCGTATATTATCCTATTGAAGACGACATACCCGTTTTGCTGGTTGACGAAGCAAAAACAATAGAGGGTATTGATTAAAAAATATCGTAAAATTAAATGGGAACAGACAATTATTTATTGCTTAAATTTAAACAACTGTTTGCTTTAGACGGCAATATAAAAAGCCGTCTTACAAAAGTAAATTCTGATGATATTGCGGCTTTAGACAGCGGGAGATTGACCGTATCCGACGACATAGCTAAAAATGAAAATAAGCCGAATATCGACGACGTCAATAAAAGTGAAGATGATAACGGCAGTAATAAAATTAATTCCAAAAAGTTCTGGTTTTATGCCGAATCCATAGGGGAAGTCAAAATAGCGCTTTATTTATGCGGTTTGATAAAAAGAAATATAAAGGTAACGCCAGACTTTTTTATAAGTATTAAAACGGCTTCCGCATATAAACTCTTGGAAAATTATAGCTGCCGCATCCGCAATGTTCATAATACCGGCGGCGATTGCAATGCTAATTACTGCAAAGATATTATATATTTTTTTAATCCTGCTAATTTATCTAATTATTTTTTTAACTATTATGCGGCTTTAATTAAACCTGATTGTTTTATTTCAATAGAAAATAGTATAAACGGCAAATACGCAGAAATTTTATATAATAGCAACAATAGCGTTAAAATTTATTTATTGGATTTAAATATTAAAAAGGAAAAATTTTTAAAAAATTATAAATTACTTGACGATAAAATTTTAAATAATATATACGTAAATATAATTGACGATAAAGATAAAACAAACCTTCAAAAATATTTCGGCTGTCTAAAATCTGCGGATAACTTATCTTCCGTGTCTTCTTCGGAGGAATATGCCTCTGTTCATGATTTTCGCAGCTGTTCTGATACCGATACCGATACCGATACCGATAAAGATTTTAAGAAAGTTTCGTCTCCGAAAGAAAAAATTAATATAATAAAAATTTCTGATTTGCCGTTGAAAATTGCATCATCCTTCAATAATTACTGTAATGAAAATGACGGCAAAAATGTTGAAGAAATTAAAAATATGAAAGAAATTAAAGCAGTTTCAAAAATTAAAGCAGTTTCAAAAATTGAAGAAGTTAGAGAAGTTAGGGAAAACAGAGAAGTTATGGAAAATAGGGAAGTTAGAGAAAATAGAAAAGCAGAAAAATTTAAAGAAAATATATGCGAAAATACCGATAAAGCTCAATATACAAAATGTAGAGATTATAAATATAAAGATGAAAAGAATAAAGATGAAAAAGCTCAAGATGAAAAAGATAAATGCGAAGCTCGCCATACCGATACTATAATTATTTCGTTTATATCCGTACATAAAAAGGAAATTATTTTTCTGACGGGTGTGTTAAAGGGACTTAATGAACATTTTTTTAAAAAAAATATTAAGTTTAAATTTATTTTTGCTCCGAGAAATATTAAAACAGTTCCTCTGATAAAGAAAATAGCCGAAAGAAATAATTTTAAAACGCTTCTATATAAAAAAGACAATGCCGATGTAAATATAGAT
>JAKAQK010000070.1 GCA_021822625.1 bacterium
TATTATATGATGATTAACAATTTGCATTTAAGATTTATAATTAACTATAATTAATTAAGTTTTGTAATCAAAATTTGTAATTAAGTTTTGTAATCAAGATTTATAATCAAGATTTATAATTAAAATTAAAATTTGTAATTAAAATTCATAATTAAGTTTTATAATCAAGTTTTGTAATTTTATTTTTTTATCTAATTTTTGAAGGAGGAAAAGATTATGCCTTTTATATCTATTAAAATGCTGGAAGGAAGGACAAAAGAACAAAAAGAAAAATTAATAAAATCAGTATCCAAATCTGTTGCTGAGTCCCTAAATTTAGATATTTCGCACGTATGGGTTGTAGTCGAAGATTTTCCAAAGGATGAATGGGGAATGGGAGGAATTCTAGCTTCAGAAAAAAATAAATAATAAAAAAATACAAGATAGGATTTAAGACATAGATATATAGAGATAGAGACATAGATATAGCCATAGATAAATAATAACTATAGATAAATAGATAAATTAAAAATAAAAATAGGGATAAGGATAGATATTCATATTTATATATAGATATAGATAAAATGAGATAGGGACATAAATAGAAATAGAGACAGGGATTTTGAATATGATAAAAATAAATTAGAGATAGGACATAAATAAAGATAAAAATTAAAATAGAGATAGAAATGTCGCTATGAATAGCGATAGAAATACAATAATAATAAAATATATAAAATGCAAAAATAAAAAAATGCTCTTATCTGAAATTAACAAAGGAACTGATAAACAACCTCATATTTGCGCATCTATAGGTAACATAGAAATATCTAAAGTTATTTCTGTTATGGAACATGCTGCAAACAATAATTTTTCATGCGTTGAAATAAGATTTGACCTTTTAATTAACCTTCAAGAAGAATTGCTTTTCAGCAAATATCTTCCTGAAATCATTTCGTACGGCGAAAAATTTAATCTGCCTATAATAGCAACTAGAAGAAACATTTCTAATACTGACGGCATAGCAAATTTTAACGGTATAAATATGAATAACGGCATAAATATGAATAACGGCATAAATATGAATAAAGAAACAAGAAACGACTGCAAAAATTATACTGCAAATACCGCCAATACTGCAAGTATAGCTCAAAACACAGCTGAATATAAATTAGAGGCAATAAATAATAAATTATCTTTTTTAAAGAAACTTATAGACGGCGGAATAAAAGCAGTGGATATAGAACAGGACGTAATTGACAATCGTTTGATTGCCGAATTTATAGAATTTGCGCACAGTAAAAATTCTGAGGTAATTTTATCTGTACACAATTTCAACTCTTTTATTAATATAAAAAAAGCAATGCAATTTTATATTGAAGCAAGCTATTTGAATGCAGATTTTTTTAAAATGGCGGCGCTTATTTCGTCAAAGCAGGAAATGCTTGATATATTATCTATTTGCAATAAAATAAACGAAGTAAAAAATTCAGATATTGAAAATTACCCTGAATTTATAATTTTCGGTATGGGCGACAAGGGAAGATTGACACGCATTCTTTCATTAAATTACGGGTCTTTTTTGTCATACTGCTCAATAAACGATGTCTTATCCACCGCTCCAGGTCAGGTAGATATTAATACATTTAATAGAATTTACGAATCCTGTAATTCAGTAGCGTAAAACATGTGTAATAATGGCGTTAATAGTAAATATTAGAATAAATATTATAGTTAATATTACGGCAATATAGCATCATAAACAATCTAACCAGTATAATAACTATATGGCAATCTTAAATAATTTACTAAAATCAAAAAAACTTGGAGAAATTTTAGTCGATTCCAAACTGCTTAATCCTACGCAATTAGAATATGCTCTTAATGAAGCAAAAAAAAGAAATATGAGGCTGGGAACAGCTTTAGTTTCTCTTAATATTCTATCGGAAGACAATATAATCAATGCGTTATCGCAGCAGCTAGGCATAAAAAAAATAGAACTATCCAAAATAGCTATAGACCCTGCGATAGGCAAAATCTTGCCGGAAGCCCTTTCAAAACAGTTTAAGATGGTTGCGATTAATCTTTCGGATAATATTCTGACCGTAGTCGTCTCTGACCCTCTAAATGTTTTTGCCGGAGATGCTCTAAAAAAAGCGGTGAACTATGATATCGAGATTGCAGTTGCAAGAGAACATGAGATACTTAGAGCCATCGATTTTGTATATTCCGCCAAAGATATTATAAAAGCAGATGATTCAGAGCATATAGCCTTAAATTTAAGCAAAGAACCGCAAAAAAATACAACCGGCGTCACTTCTGCCGCGTCTTCCGTTTTTGGCGCGTCGGCGGGCAATGATGATATAAACAAAGAAATTATAGAATCTGAAGATATAAATATAATTAAATTAGTAAACGACATAATAGTTTCTGCATCCAAGAACAGAGCTTCGGATATACATATAGAACCGTTAGAAGATGAAATTTTAATAAGAGAAAGAATTGACGGAGAACTTTTTGAAACTAAAAAACTTCCAAAACAATTTATAAATCCTTTGATTGCAAGAATTAAGATAATTTCTAATATGGATATCGCTGAAAAACGAAATGCGCAGGATTCAAGATTTAATATCACGCTTTCAGGAAAAGAGCTTGATATAAGGGTTTCTATATTGCCTACGATAAATGGAGAAAAAGCGGTACTGAGAATATTAGATAAATCATCCAAGATAAATAAAATATCAGAATCTTCTTATATTGACGATATAACTAAAGGCAAGATATTAAAACTTATAAATAAAAAATATGGATTATTCCTGATAACCGGACCTACCGGCTCAGGAAAAACGACTACCGCTTATTCCATATTATCAGAATTAAATAAAATAAATAAAAACTTAGTAACCGTTGAAAATCCGGTTGAATATAAGATAAAATATATAAATCAGGTTGAAGCTAATCTTAAAGGCGGGATGTCTTTTGCCGATATTTTAAGGTCGGTTTTAAGACAAGACCCCGATATTATACTTGTCGGAGAAATAAGAGATATAGAAACCGCTAAAATAGCGATACAGGCTTCATTAACCGGTCATTTTGTAATTTCAACCCTTCATACGCAAGACGCTTCGAGTACGATATCAAGACTGATAGATATGCAGATAGAACCGTTTTTAATAGCGTCCGCTATTGTAGGTATTATAGGTCAAAGACTGCTGAAAAAACTTTGCGATAAGTGCAAAGAACCGTACGAGCCAAGTGCAGAATTATTAAAGGAATTGGGTTTACCGGAAAACAAAACAGTTTATTTTTATAAAGAAAAAGGCTGTCCTGAATGCAGAGGTACAGGTTTTAGGGGAAGAATTCCTATATATGAATTATTAGTCCCTGACGATAATATACAAAAATTGATATTAGAAAAAGCCGATGCTTCTCTAATAAGAAACATGGCCGTTAAAAACGGTTTTATTACGTTAAGAAGATACGGCATAATAAAAGCGCTCGAAGGACTCACTACTATAGAAGAAGTACTGCAGGCAACGCAGGATATTTAACCAAATAACTAAAATCGATATTACTCACAAAAAATATTAAAAATTAACGACTAATTATTATTATAATAATTATTACTATAATAATATATTGTAATATAGATATATTATAACATGATATATTTATAACATAAATAATACTATAATTATAATATAATATATGTATAACGTAACGTAATATAGTATATCATTTTATAGTATACGCATAGTATAATATAGTATGTATATATATAATGAATACAATAAAATATTATAGTATATATAACATAATATAATATAATATAATATAATATAGTATAATATAATATTGTATATATTATAAATATATTGCTATTAACGGGTAATCAACGCTTCGGTTAAATATGCAAATTAAGGTTGATTGAAATTTTTAATACAAGAAGGATATCTCTCATCTCCCGTATTAATACGAGAGTATCCGAGCTGTGATTTATCATGAAAATTAGTTATTATATTAATATAATAACTATAAATTATAAAAAATAACATAAAAAAAATACATAATAAAAAAATAAAAAATGTCGATTTATGTTTATAGGGCAAGAAGCAGAAACGGAAAATTAGTTGTCGGTCAAATTGAAGCGGCTTCTCTGCTTGCAGCGGAAAAGAACGTTGAAAATCTTCAGCTGATTCCGTTATCGGTTGTTGAAAAATCAAGTATTTCAATGAACGAACTTATCCCTTCTTTTCAATCTATATCAAAAAAAGATATAATTATTTTTTCCCGTCAGCTTGCCACGTTATATCAGTCAGGCGTTCCTATAAGTAAAAGTTTAACTTCCTTGATAGAATTTACGAGAAATAAGAAATTTAAAATTGTTCTTCAGGAGGTCAAAGATGACCTTGAAAGCGGTCAGACACTTGCAAAAAGTTTGGGCAATCATCCAAAAATATTTTCTGAAATATACGTCAACATGGTTGAGGTAGGCGAATCAACGGGTCTTTTATATGATGTCTTAGTCAGAATTGCCTTACTTATGGAAAAAGAAATGGCTATTAAAGCAAAAGTTAAAAGCGCGACATTTTATCCAAAATTAGTTATTACTGCCATAATTATTGCAACTGCCGTTTTAATAGGATTCGTTATTCCAAAATTTGCTATGCTATATGGCAGTTTCAATGTGCCTCTTCCTCTTGAAACCAGAATTTTAGTCGCCATTTCCGATTTCTTTGTAAATTTCTGGTATATTATGCTGGCAATTTTTGCAGCGCTCATTATTTCCGTCAAACTTTATTTGAACTCGGTTAGCGGCAGGTTGTGGTGGGATGAATACAAATTAAAAATTCCTATATTCGGAAGTATTTTTTATAAATCTATGATGGGTCAATTTACAAGAATATTCGGTCTTTTATTTCAGAGCGGAATACCGGTTAACCGCGCATTTGAACTTATAAGGCATTCGGTAGACAATAAATATTTTACAAAAAAAATAGATGAACTGCAGGAAGAAATTACAAAAGGTAAATCTATTACGCAAAGTTTTATAGATTCAAAAATTTTTTCTCCAATAATAATTCAAATGGTAAGCGTCGGCGAAGAAACCGGTCATATAGACGAAATGCTTAACAAGGTAGCCGATTATTTCGACGAAGATTTAGATCATCAGCTTAATATGTTGCAAGCATCGATAGAACCTATTCTGCTGAGCATTATTTTCGGCATGGTTTTATTTTTAGCGCTCGCTATTTATCTTCCTATTATAGACGTCATTAATTTTACTAAGAAATAGCAGCAGCGGCATTGAACTTAAAAAATTATCAGGTCTGTGTTCGGTTTAAAGACTCACAATCCCAATCTCTTCTTAAAATATTCAATTTATAGACGTCATTAATTTTACTAAGAAATAGCAGCAGCGGCATTGAACTTAAAAAATTATCAGGTCTGTGTTCGGTTTAAAGACTCACAATCCCAATCTCTTCTTAAAATATTCAATAGTTGATTTCAAACCTGTTTCGATATCAACTTTGGGGTTGTACCCCAATTTTTCTTTTGCAAGCGATAAATCCGGTCGTCTCTGAATCGGGTCGTCTTTAGGCAGTTCTTTAAACACTATTTTTGATTTAGAACCGGTTAAGGACAAAACCAATTTTGCAAAATCTATTATTGTAAACTCGTAAGTATTGCCAAGATTAACGGGGCCTGTAAAGTTTTTCGAGTTTTTTAAAAGCATAATTCCGTCTAATAAATCAGAAATATAACAGAAAGAACGATTTTGTTTTCCGTCTCCGTAAACCGTCAAATCTATCCCCTTTAAAGCCTGAACTATAAAATTGGAAACCACCCTTCCGTCATCTTCAAGCATCTTCGGACCGTACGTATTAAATACGCGCACTATTTTAATATCCGCGCCGTAAGTTCTATGGTAATCAAACATAATAGTTTCCGCAGCTCTTTTCCCTTCATCGTAGCAAGACCTTACAGATGTTGGATTAACGTTGCCGTTATAAGTCTCGGGTTGAGGATGAACGGACGGAGAACCGTAAACTTCTGATGTAGAAGTATGCAGCACCGGAATATTTAATCTTCTTGCATTCTCCATAACGTTAAATATTCCGAAAATATTATCTTTCATCGTCTTAAGAGGATTTTTCTGATAGAACGGAACGGAAGCCGGACATGCTAAATTAATTATAAAATCGGCTTCAATATTAAAAGGCTCTGATATATCATGCCTTATTAATTCAAAATTATAATTATCTTTGAATTCTTTTATATTTTCTTTTGAACCGGTAAAAAAATTATCCATACATAAAACTTCATTACCTTCATTTAACAACCTTTCACATAAATTAGAACCTATAAAACCCGCTCCGCCTGTAATTAAAACTTTCATAGCAATTAATCCTCCGCTTTTTTTATATACAGTTGCTTTATAATTTATTTTAATTTATTTTTAATTTAATTCTTCGTATTTTTAGCCTGTTTTATTTTATTTAGTTTATTTTTAATTTATTTTACTTATTTTAATTTAATTCTTCGTATTTTACGTATTTTAGCTAAGTTAGTTTTATTTTATTTTAATTATTTTAATTTATTTATTTTAATTTAGTTTAATTTAGTTTAATTTAATTTATTTTACTTATTTTAATTTAATTCTTCGTATTTTACGTATTTTAGCTAAGTTAGTTTTATTTTATTTTAATTTTATACTTATACTATTTGTACCGCCATGTAATCCGTAATATAACAAATTATTTTATAATTTTATAATTGATATTTATTACCGTATCCCCTTTTTGTTATCATATAAAAATCTTTCACAAATGTTGTACTGTTGCCGATGATAATAGTAGTATTCATACTGACTAAAGAAAATTCATCTATATGTTCGAGGGTCGTTATAACAATTTCTTCGTCCGGTCTGGAAGCCGCCTTAACAATTGCGGCAGGTCTGATTTTACTAATATTCTTTAATAAAATTTCCTTAGCCGCGGTTAGTTCGTCTTTTCTTTTAGCGCTCTTGGGGTTGTAGATAATTATGACAAAATCTGCTTTCGAAGCAAAATCCAATCGTTTTTCAATTTCTTCCCAAGGAGTCAAAAGATTAGACAGCGAAATAACGCAAAAATCGTTCATAATGGGAGCGCCCATTGAACATGCGGCGCTGCAAAAAGCAGGAACACCAGGTACAAAATCTAAAGGAATTTTACCTATAAGCGATTTTTTTTCTAATAGTTCCAATAAAAGCCCGCTCATACCGTAAATACCGGCATCGCCTCCAGAAACTATTACGACTCTTTTACCTTCCATAGATTTATTTATAGCTGCTTCGCATCTTGTGATTTCATCTTTCATATTAAAATGCAGTTTTTCCTGTTCTTCACGCAGCATCGCGCTGATCTGCTTCAAGTAAGTCGAATATCCTATTATAACGCTGCATTCTTCTATTGCTTCCGTAGCTGCTTTAGTTAAATGTTTAATATCGCCTGGTCCCGTCCCTACCAAAGTAATTCTTCCGTATGTCGTTGCGCCGGCGCAGTCCAAATCAGACGTCATATCGCAACAGCTATCGTTGTATTCATTTTCTTTTTTTTGCATATTAATAACTCCTTATTTATATTAGACGACAGAAGCGCACACGGTTCGCAAACAGAATATGCGCCTGTGTAGCGGAAACAGGCTGACGACGCGTCGTCAGTCCCGTCCGGCTGTAACTTATTATTATTAGAATAATAATAACCGTCAATGTTTAAATTTCTTTTATATTCATACAAAAAATTATTAATTTCGTCTTTGGAAAAGAAATCAATATATTGAGCGTATTTTTCGGCAAATTTTAAAATCCCTTCTTCTTCTGATTTAATATCTATTGTAGCGACATTTCTGATGCTGAGCATGGAAAGACTATTTTGATTAAATATTTCTTGAATAAAATTTTCAATTTCTTCAAGGGCAGTATTTTTATTGCATCCTATTCCAATAGACAAATTTCTCGGAAACAATCTGCATATAGTTATATTGTCATTTTGCAATTTCGAAAATAATGAATCATTAAATGTAAAATCAGGCATTTTCAGATTTATGACATCTGTTTTATAAGAAATAACGATAATATTTAAACTTACAGGTTCATTTTCATTGCCGTATAATTTGTTATTATTTAAACTGTTATCATTTAGCTCGCCGATATTACGCTCTTTTAAGATTTCTTCCGGCTGATGAACATGATTATCATAATTTAACTTATTATAATTATAATACTCCTTTAATATTGCTTTATTTAATATTGCTTTATTTAATATTGCTTCCATGTCTTTTTTTTTATAAATAAATTGTATAGGCTGAGCAAAATCTGCACAATAATCTTTAATTTCATTTTTAAAATCTTCATCCCCGCTCATAATAAAATCGGATTCCGGTATAAAAATTATTATTTTTTGAGCGCTTAAAGATGATTTATTAACGGCTTTTATACAATTTTTATTTTCAATATTCAAATTAAATTTTTTTGCAAACACATCTAAGGAAAACTTTTCTGAAATATCGGTAGCCGTAGTAACTATCGGAACAGCGCCTATTAGTTCGGCTATAGATATACATAATTCATTGGCTCTTCCGATATGCCCCGAAAGGGCGCTTATTACATAATTGCCTTTTTCATCAATAACTATTACCCCCGGGTCATACAGTTTGCTTTTTATAAACGGAGATATAAGCCTTATGACTGCGCCAAGCGAAAGAAAAAAAATTAAAAAATCATATTCGTTAAAAGCGCGTTCTATGTTTTTACGATAATTATCGTTATTATAATTAAAAAATTCAAAAGCGCCGATGCCGATATTGTGAGGATTTAGGTTATGAAAAACTTTGCTGCCGCTTTTATAACGTTTTTCGTATCTGCTATCGCAAGCGCTGCCGACGTCGTGCGTATAATAATTATGCAACATATCAGAAAGTTTTGACGCAAGTTTTTTGCCTTTTTCGGTAAAAGCGAATACGCCGGCCTTATTTACATAATTACCGGTTTTATCGGCTTTCCTTTGCTTTCCTGAATGTGTGAAAAAAATTCTCGTCATATAATTTAGATTTATGGTCAGTTGAATATTTGCCTGCAAGCGCATTTCCTACCAGAAGTACCGCCATATTTTTGATAGATTTAGCTTTTGCAATGTTTAACACATCTTTTAAGTTACATTCTATAAGCATTTCCGATTTTAAAGAAACGTTTTTTGCTATTAAACAGTATGTGTTTTCGTCATAACTTTCTAAAAGGTCGGATACAACGGAATCTATCAGTCCAAAGCTTAAATATATCGCCATAGTAGCCTTATGCGACGCAAGGCTTTTTAGATCCTGTCCGTCAGGCAATTTTCCGGTTCTGCCTGCCGCCCTGCAAAATATTACGGTCTGGGAAACATCGGGCAATGTAAGCGTTGATTTGTTGGCGGCACAGGCTGCAAAAGCGGCTGTAACCCCCGGAATAATTTCGTAATTCGCCTGTTTTATTTCAAGCAATGCTGCCTGTTCGCTGATTGAAGAATAAAGCGATGAATCTCCTGCATGAAGAATAGATATTAAAGTACCGGCATCATACATCATCTCTATTTTTTCTGCAATTTCTTCAAAACACATGCCGCTCATATCATAAAGCTTGCAATCTGAGTTCGGTATTTGCAGCAACTCTTTATTTATCAAAGAACCTGCATAAAAAACGCAGCCGGACGCCGATAATATCTTATGAGCTTTCATGGTTAATAATTCAGGGTCCCCAGGACCGGCGCCGATAAAATAAACCTTAGATTTTTCAATATATTTTATATTCATAGTTTAATATTTATAGTTTAATATTATATTATAGTTTAATGCTTATAGTTTAATGTTATATTATAGTTTAATGCTTATAGTTTAATGTTATATTATAGTTTAATGCTTATAGTTTAATGTTATATTATAGTTTAATGCTTATAGTTTAATGTTAATGTCCATTTTTAAGTTACATTAATTATAATAAGTTTTTATTTTACTATATTTTTATGTTGCAACGGGTTTTTATTTTATTATCTTTTTAGATTATTATGATTGGTTTTAGTTATATTTTCTTATATCCGCCATTACTTAATCTATACAAAAATTGCAGCAAGAATGGAAAAATAATCATAGCCTCTATGAACGGTAGAATCCATACAGCCTAAATCTATATCGTCCTTCAGCATAGATTTTTCCAATATATAAAATTTAAGTTTACCGTTCTTAAAATCATCGTAAAGCATTCTTTTATAGATGCGCAGAATATCATATATATTATTTCCGGCTTTCATATAAATGAGCATAGACGGTCTTTCCTTTGAAGACATAATAAAATTAATTTCCGATTCAAGTTCTGAATCGATTTTGCCTATCGGTACGCTAATCAAAACCGAACTTTTCTTTACTGCATACGGTTCTTTTATCAAGCTAAGCAAATAATTAAAAGATGAAATTCCGGAAATTATATTTACATCTAAAGCTACATTGTAACGAGCGGCCAGATGCTTCAAAGATTTGTATAATTCCGCATAAGTGCTGTAAAAAACAGGGTCTCCTATCGTTATATAAGAGCATAAACAATCTGCTTTTAATTTTTGAAAAATTTTTAGCGCATTTTCATCATAAAGCGTTTTATTAAGATTAAAATTTTTTTTCATCTCTATATCCAAGGGTATCAGTTTAGAATCGTGAATATCAATTAGATTGCCTTTTAAAATGTCTAAGGCAAAATTATTGTTTGAATATAAAACTCTCGGATAAAAAATAAAATCGCTCTCTTTTAGAATTTTAACCGCTTTTAATGTAATTAAATCCGGGTCCCCAGGGCCTACTCCGACAATATTAAGAATATTAAGCAAATAATCACCAATTATTATAAGAAATAAATTTTTATTATTTTATACTGCTTGATTTTAATTTAATTTTCTTTTATAAGCATTATGCGTATCTGCATCATTATCGTTATCATTATTAGTATTGGTTTCAGTTTAAGTATTAGTATCAGTATTAGTATCAGTATCGTATCAATATTAATATCGGTATCAGTTTATGTCTCAGTTTCATTAGCAGTATCAGTATTAGTTTTGAAATCAATATCAATATCGGTATCAATATCAGTATCAGTTTCTGATTATTTTTATCAGATATATCTGATTTAATGCTTTAAAATATGAACTATAAGATATTGACTCCAAACGTGAAATATTTAAAGAAATTACCTCGTATCGCATTTCTGATTTATTATTTTCTATATATGACATCACTTTACTGAGCGTATCAATCATAACGCAATTTATGACGATTATTCCGCCGGATTTGAGCATTTCAAAGGAAGACTGCAGAATATCGCCTATAGATGCGCCTCCTCCGCCGACAAAAATGGAATCTGGTTGAACATGCTCAGCTGCAAATTTATCTTTTAAGTGAGTTAAAATTGCTGGTATATCACCAAGTAAGGCTTCAATATTGGGTCTTTTAAATTTTTGAATATTTTTTAATAGATTGTTTATTTTTACTTTATTTTTGTCTATAGAATAAATCATTCCTTCAGAAGCGATTGCGGCGGCTTCGATGCTAACGCTTCCGCTTCCGCATCCCGCATCGAGCATGACGCTGTCTCTTTTAAGTTCTAACATGCTTAAGGCAGCCGCTCGTATTTCTTTTTTTGTCGGCTCTCCTTTACCGTGAATCAAATCATCGTCGTTTATTCCTAATATATTGTTTTTTTTATCAATAACGTGCTCCAGAATTACAATATTTTTTGTATCGTTAAATTCTTCCAGAGCTTTTTGAGTATTTATTTTAATTGAATTTTGTTCTGCTTTGATATTTAATGACAATATTTTCTCATTTTTAGAACATAATTCGCTTAAAACATGAAATTTATAATAGCCGCCAAAACCTTTCTCCGTTAAAATTTTATAAATTTGAAGCGGATAGATC
>JAKAQK010000071.1 GCA_021822625.1 bacterium
TCCGATCTTTTATTCACATTATATTCAAAACCGCTTGAAAGATTGTCTATTATGACTACGTCATGTTTTTTTGCAATAAGCATATCGGCTACATTACTCCCGATAAACCCTGCCCCGCCTGTAATTAATATTTTCATGAAAACCCTCCCGACGTAATACTTAGTTAGTATAAGTATTATGAATAATTGTAGATTAGATTAGATTCGATTAATGTGTTTTAATTAAATTACATAAATTAGATTAACTATTTTAATTTTATTCTATTATATATATTGCCGGATATTGCCGGTTTAATTGATTTTATAAGTATGCTTAAAATGTATTTTTGTTAATTATCCTTTCGCTTTTCAGAAAAACTAAAGATTCAGTGTGATAGGTACGCGGAAACATATCTATTAGTTTTATGTCGTCTATAAGATAGCCTGTCTGAATAAATTCCTTTAAATCCCGCAATAACGTCATATGGTCGCACGAAAGATAGATAACCAATTCAGGGCTCAACTCTGCTATATAGCTTACTAAACCTTTTATGCCCGCTCTTGGCGGGTCTATCATTATTAAATCATAACTTGAATTATTTTTCACAGCATTTATTAAAAATTTTTCAACATCTTCATTGATAAACGAGATAAACGGCTGCTTTTCATAACTATGCTTTTGATATTTATCCGGTATGCAGCGTTCACGTTCAATACGTTCAATTAAATCATTATTTAGTATTATATTTTTATTTGCAAGTTTTATAGAATAAATATTAGATTCTACCCCCGTCATTTGCGTTACAAACGGCAAGGCAAAGAATGTTAAATTTCCATAGCCGCAAAACAGGTCAAGCGCTTTATCAAATAAAAAATTATCCTTATTCGGTATGCCGCAGCGCTTAGTTTGATAATAGGTCAGATACTTTATTATAAGATTTATTAAATTTTCGTTCTGTTTTTTATTTACCTGAGTAAACGAAAAAGAATCATAGGCAAATTTAATACCGGACAACGTAAAATATATATTTCCTTTTTTTTCTATCTTTTCTTTTTTTCCGTTGGATTCTATATAAATTTTATTTATATACAGATTTGATAATAATTTTTTTTCTTCCCCAGAAAACCCTTCTTTTAATTGCAATATTGCGCTCTGCTCTTCCACGTCGGTTAAAATTATCGATTTAATCTTTTTCAGCAGACTTTTATTATTTTTAAGAAAAAAGTCTCTTATTGTTTCTATCATTGTATTTATCCTGCCGCTCGCAAGATAGCAGTAATCTATATCCACGACGCAATGAGAATTTTTTTTGAATAATCCTACGGCTTCGTCCAAATGAACCTTTAAACTTATTTTTTGTCTGTAATGCAAAACATCTTCAGATTTTATTATGTCTATTGTTCCATGCAGCTTATTCTTGCATATCTTACTATTGTCAATAGACAATCCAATAGACAATCCGGCCTTTGCAAAATTATCTTCAAATATTTTTTTCTTCCAAGAAACTTCCGTTTCATAAGATATATCAAGATAATTGCATCCGCCGCATATTGTGAAGTATCGGCACGCCGGTTCTACTCTTGAAGAGGAAGGATAAATCATATGACTAATTTTTCCGAAATTGTATCGTTTATGCTCTTCGTAAATAGCGACTTCCGCTATATCACCCGGGCAGGCATAGTCGACAAATGTTATCTTGTCGCTGCGTTTATCCTGCTCTTTACCTACACCGTAGCCGTTATATGCCAATCCGACTATTTCAAGTATTACTGCAGCATCATTTTTTTTATTGTCTTCTTTCATTAGATTTATGATTTTTATTAGCTTTTATAGCTTTATTATAAGTTTAATTATTAAAAAAACCAAGCAGCAAAATTATAATTTTCATAATCGTTATACAAATAATATAAATATATATATTTTAATATATATATTTATATATAAAAATGTTATAATTATAATATGTTATAAATATAATGTTGATTAATTATAAAAATAGGTGTAAATTTAAATTTTTAGGAGGAAATAACAAAAATGGCTAAGATTCTTATAGCCGGAAGCGGCTTCGCCGGACATTACGGCGCCTTAATTCTCAATGATATTTTAAAAAATAAAGGAACGCACGAAATAACTGTAATCACGCCGAACACAACGTTTAATTATCTGCCTTCTTTAGTATGGGTAGGCGTTAATAAAATGAAAGCGGAGAAAACTCAATTTAATTTGAAAAAAATATACGATAAAGTAGGTATTAACTTTAAACATGCATTTATAAAAGAAGTTCATCCGGATAATAATTTCGTCGTTATCGAACCTTCGGATATCGATTCCGATGTCAAAAACCTAAATAGTAAACATAGCAGCAAAATACTCCCTGAAAACGCAAATATAAAGCAAAATTTAACTTCCGGTAACGTTCATAATGAGAACACAAATGCAAACAAGCTAAATAATATTAATGCTGCAAATATAGACGAAGCAAATGGGAATAAAATAGAATATGATTTTTTGCTTATGGCTACCGGTCCAAAATTAAATTTCGAAGCTACCGAAAATTTAAACCCTGAGTTCGGTTATAATAATTCAATCTGCACTCCGTATCACGCAATGGACACTGCAAAAAACTATCTTGCGCTGATTGAAAAAATGAAAAAAGGCGATAAAGTTAAAATTTTTGTAGGTACGGGACACGGAACCGCGACATGCCAGGGAGCCGCTTTTGAGTATATTGCAAATATTCATTATGACCTCGTTGAAAGAAAACTTAGAGACAGAGCAGAAATAACATGGCTTTCAAACGAGCCGAGACTTGGGGATTTCGGTATGGACGGCGTCGAAGTAAGAAAAGAATCATTAATATATACTTCGGAGATGATGGCTGAAGGGGTGTTTAACAATTGCGATATTAAATATCAGATAAGAAGCCATGTGCATAAAATAGACGATAAAAAAATATACACTGAAAATATAGACGGCGAGTTCAAAGAACTTGACTGCAATTTTGCTATGCTGCTTCCCCCTTTTGCAGGAAATTCTATAAAATGGATAGGAAAAAACGGAGAAGACATAAAGGAAAAGGTTTGCAATCCTGCGGGGTTCATCAAAGTTGACGCTGCGTACGGAAAATCTTATGAAGAATTAGACGGTCCGGACTGGCCAAAAACATATCAGACCCAATTATATAAGAATATTTTTGCTGCAGGCATTAACTTCGCTCCTCCCGGACCTTTATCTAAACCAAGCAAAAGTCCTAACGGTACGATAATAAGCCCGGCGCCTCCAAGAACCGGATATACGGCTGAATTATCCGGTAAGGCTGCAGCGTTAAATATAGCGGATATGGTCGAAGGCAAAGAACCGTCGCACAATGCCTCTATGGCTGATACTCCGGGGCTTTGCGTCGCTTCGATGAAAGAGGGATTTTTTAACGGACTTGCCGGAACTATAGCCGTATATCCTGTGGCAAGAAACAGGAAAGAATATCCGGAGTACGGAAGAAATCTTGACTATTCCGTGGCAGAAGTTGGAAAAGCCGGCGGATGGTATAAAGTAGGCCTTCATTATTCTTTTTTATATAAACTCCAGGCGAAACCGGGCTGGAAAATTATTCCATGAAAAAATCAAAATTTAAAAAGGCGAAAAAAAATGGCAGATAATAATAAAAATAAGATAAAACCAAAGTTTAGATTCACTAAAAAGGATATAAAAAAACAAAACTCATTTATATATCAGATAAAACGAGCTATAATTCTCGGTTTTGTCTTCTTAAATTTAGTGAAAAAATCTAAATAAAATGACAAAGAAAATGACAAAGATATAGATATATTTAGTATAAAAATACGATTCAGCTCTTGCATTTTATGCTATTATGCATTATCATAATAATAGTCTGTTATTTATTAAACAGTTATTTAATTATTAAATATTAATAAATTTAGCATATTCACAAGAGGGCGTCGTGATGACTTTCAAAGACCTTAAAAAGATAAACTATAAAAATAAATTTTCAGTAATAATAATTTTAATTTTATCTATCTTCATTGTGTCGTCTTCTCTTAGCGGATGCGCAACTTCAAGAGCAACTGCGGCAAGCGGTACTACGGGCGCAATATTTGGAGCGGGAACAGGTTTTGTTATAGGAGCATTGACGGGCGGACCTATAGGCGCGATAATAGGCACTGCCGCCGGACTGTCAATCGGGTACGGCGTGGGATATGCAACCGGAAAGTACGTAGTCACAAGAGAAGGAAACATAAGAGGGCTTTCAATGCTCAATCTTCCTTATAAGCTTGCCAGCAATGAAGCTATATACGATCCATCAAGTAATTTTAAATTTAATTTTAAACAGATAAAAGGGGTTTTAGTTTCTAACTTAAAAATTGCAATACATCCTAATACAATAGCACCGGGTAAAACAGTTAAATTAATTATGTCATACAATGTTCTAGGAACAAGAACAAGCATACAAAATTCCGCTATTACCGAAGACAGACTGCTTGAGGGTATAAACGGAAAGATTTATTACAACCATGTTTCTACGACTAATATAGGCAGGGAAGGAAAGTATAAAACGGAACTGAGCGTTAAAATACCGCCTACTACTAAACCGGGCGTATATGTATATCAAGCAACATTAAAAATTAACAACGGGTTAAGCGCTTTAAGTTCTATGATTTACAAAGTCCGTTGATAAAATTTATCACCTTATTAAAAGCGTTTGCTCTGTGGGATATTTTATTCTTTATTTCTTCGCTTAGTTCTGCAAGAGTTTTGCTAAACTCAGGAACATAAAATACGGGGTCGTACCCAAATCCTGCAACGCCGGATAGTTCTTCGGTGATTGACCCGTTTAATTCGCCATAGAAGAACATGTGATTCATATTCCTTACGTCATATAAACACGCCCAGCAGACAAATTTGGCTTCCCTGCCGTTAATACAGTCCTTCTTATTAGCTTTCATCTTATTTAGAAGTTTATTAATATTATTAATTCTGATATCCGCAATATCGTCTTTGCCGTTTACATTTGCCGCAACTGTCGCGGCGGCGCCGTCAGTCAGTTCGGAATATCTCGCTGTATATAATCCGGGCTCGTTATTCAGACATTTAACTTCTAATCCGGTATCTTCCGATATAATATAGTCTATATCGTTACGGATTATGTCGGAAGCGACTGCGTCAACATAAGTATCGCTGCTGCCGCTATTGTTGCTATTAATATTACTGCTTATATTACTATCAGCAGTATTTTCGGCATTCAACAGAGCATAATATGCTTCCGCCTTGATTAAGGCATTATCTTTATATGTTAATCCGTCTTCTATAATATCCTTCTGACCGAATATATCGTCAGCTAAAATAAGTCTGACATTATGACAGTCTTTCATAATAAAGGAAATTTCTTGAAATTTATGTTTATTGCCCGTTCCTACAAGAATATTCAATTTATAGCAGCCTCCCATAATTATTTTTTAATAATTTTCAGTTTGATACACGTTTATTTATTCTGCATATAATTTATTTATAATTTTAAAATAATATTATATAATAGTTTAATCCGTTAATTTGATACGGCAATATCATTTCATGGTAATATTTTACTATAAATAACATCACATTTACAGATAAAAACATTAGGCAAAGTCAATCACACCGCCCTTACGGACGGACAGGGTGTCTGAGCTATAATTTTAGATGAATCATACGCTTACTTGCATTATTTACATTCTGATAACATATCTGCTGGGAAGTTTTCCGACATCTGCAATAATAGCCAGATTAGTCGGCGGATTAGACCTTTCTAAAACCGGCAGCGGAAATCTCGGAGCAACCAATGTATCAAGAGTAATCGGAAAAGAATACGGCATAATAACCTTAGCTGCTGATGCGCTAAAAGGTTTTATACCAGTTTATATCGCCTTTAAATATTACAAATTTTTTCATTTTTCGTTTCTTGTGCTGTCTATTATAATGATTGCGCCTATAATAGGACACTGTTATTCGATTTATATAAAATTTAAAGGCGGCAAGGGCGTTGCAACGGCTCTCGGCGTCTTTGCCGCAGTTTCTCCGGAGGCTGTGCTGATGGCGCTGGCAATTTTTATAGTAATGTTCTTCTTAAGCAGATATGTTTCTCTTGCGTCAATTACAGCAGCTTTTTTTATGCCTTTTCTTGTCTTTTACAGTTTAAAAAATATCGATTTCTTCATCTCATCATGTTTTATTTCTTTATTAATAATATTTAAACATGTTCCAAATATCACAAGACTTTTGAACGGCACAGAAAATAAAATGGGTAAAAAGAAACAATTATAATTATAATAAATTCATTTTCTTTGCGTATCCCTTCAGCAGTAAAGAATTAAGAGATACGGTTATACTTGAAACAGCCATTGCGGCTCCGGCAACAGCCGGCGGAAGAAGCCATCCCGTAAAATGATAAAAAATACCGGCTGCAAACGGAATGCCTAATCCATTAAAAAAAAATGCCCAAAATAAATTCTGTTTGATTTTGTTTAATGTTCTCCTGCCCAACGATATACTTTTATAAACGTCTTTAATATCGCTTTTTACAAGAACGACATCGCCTGTTTCGCGCGCAACATCCGTTCCGCTTCCGATAGCTATTCCGACATCGGCTGCCGCAAGAGCCGGAGCATCGTTTATACCGTCTCCAATCATTGCGACTTTTAAATTTTTATTTTTAAGTTTTTCTATTTCTTTTAATTTATCCTGCGGTAAAACATTTGCTATAATATTTTGAAATTTTATTCCAATTTTTGAAGCGGTTAATTCGGCAGATTTTAAATTATCGCCCGTCAGAAGGTATGAATCTATACCTATAGCTTTCAGTTTTTCGACGGTTTCTTTAGCATCTTCTTTTATTTTATCCGACATAGCAATTATACCGATTATTTTAGAATCAACGGCGACGCCTATTACAGTTTTTCCGTCAGAACTTAATTTTTTTTCTAATGCTTCAAACTTTGCCTTGTTTAATATTTCAATTTCCGCGGCATCTTTTTTATTTCCGCTTTTATTTCCGCCGTGAGCGGTATATTTTTCGTCTATATATTTAGCCGCATCGTCGAAGAGTTCTTTTTTGCCGATTAATATATTATTCCCGTTATATGTAAAACTTAAACCGTATCCGCCTATTTCTTTATAATTATAATTTTTTATAAAATTATTTATCCCGTCGGCATGAACTTCGTTATTTATTAACGCGCCGTTCAAATCATTCATGAAATCATTCGTCAGATTAAACTTATTTGATTTATTAAATCCATCGGCACTTTTACCGACAGCATTTTCACCGCCGTTTTTAATAGTCTTCTCCCATTTTTCCGTTATAGCTTTTGCGATTGGGTGAGAAGAAAATTTTTCGCCGAATGCGGCAATAGACAAAATTTCATATTCAGAATAGGCTGCGTCTGAAAGAGCTGAAGAAGAAAGGGAAGAAATAGAGACATCGTCGACATTATTGCCGGAAGCGGAAGCTATTGGAATTACGTCTGTTATTTCAGGCTTGCCATAGGTTACGGTTCCAGTTTTATCAAATACTACAGAGTTAATTCTTGCCAATTCTTCAAGTGCGGAAGATTTTTTGATTAATATGCCTTTTTCAAGTCCGACTGCGCTTCCTATCATAAGAGCCATAGGCGTTGCAAGACCCATAGCGCATGGACATGCAATCACGAGAACGGCAATTGAAGCGGATATAGCAAACAAAAGACTTTCATGAAAAGCAAATTTCCATAAAATGAAAGTTATAAGAGATATTATGACTACGACCGGTACAAAATAATTTGTTACATTATCGGCTATCCTTTGAATTGGGGCTTTATCTGCCTGGGCGTCTTCGACTAATCTGACGATTTGCGACAATACAGTATTTGCGCCCACCTGCATCGCTTTAATTTTTATAATGTTTCCGCCGTTAATTGTTGAACCTGTAACCTTATCCCCTATCTTTTTTTCCACAGGGACAGGCTCTCCGCTGAGCATAGATTCGTCAATTAATGTTTCGCCTTCGATAATCTCCCCGTCAACAGGTATTTTTTCTCCTTTTTTAACAAGAAGCATATCGCCTGCCTTTACATCTTTGGCATGTATTTCTTTAATATCTCCCTTATTACCGATTAAATTTGCTTTATTAGCTTGAAGCTTAAAAAGCGACTTTAGCGAAGAAGCGGCTTTTTCTTTTGATATTTTTTCAAGAAGTTTTCCAAATCTTATAAAAAGAATCAACAGAACTGCGGTATCAAAATATAAAGAGCCTTTAATCAAAAAAACAGAAGCTACTGAATAGAAATATGCGGCTGTGATTCCCAAGGAGACGAGCACATCCATATTGGAGGAACCGTTTTTAAGCGAATAGTATGCTCCTTTATAAAATGCAAAACCGGCGCTAAATTGTACAATCGTAGCAATTAAAAATAATATAACGACAACCGCAACTGTGTGCGCCCTATAAAAATTCGATATATCTAAAACATTAATAAATTTCATATAAGTAAGAAAAATTACGGGTACGGCTAAAATAAACGTAAAAACAACCCAGTAATAATCTTTTTTCCAATCCGGTATATTTCCAAATAATGCGCTATATAGCAGAGCAGATATAAATTTTAATTTGCTATATCCGTGTAAATTTTTTAACGCTGCCTGAACATTATTTAACACGTCTTGCTGCTCGCCTAACGCCATAGACTCATAATTTGCAGCTTTTATCCCGTGCCCGTGTGTCTGGTTTTCTTCGGCGCCAATATTTACGTGACCGGCGCTGCCTTGCATACTCGCAGAACCGCCGTTATTGCCGCCGTTCAACTCTATTGCTTTATATCCGCCGTTCTTAACGGCTTTAAAAATATCGTCTTTTGAAATTATGGACGGGTCATAAATAACGGAACCGCTCTCACCGACGAAGTTAACCGTCACTTTATCGATGCCTTGAAGCTTCTTTATGCTTTTTTCTACAGTTCCGGCACAATTAGTACAGTGCATTCCCTGTATTTTAAATTTTAAAATTTCTTCAGGGTTGCCGCGTTCAGGTTTAGCGAAACTTACACCTGCATTATTGCCTGTGTTTTCGATACTTTCATTGCCGTTAAGAGCGTCAGGCGAAATATTGCCGTCAACGTTTGATTTTAATTGTAAACTATCAGGCTGCAGGTACTGACTGTCATCATTTAAAAGTTTTGCGCCAAATCCCGCAAATTTAATCATTTTCATGATATCATCGGGTGCGGGTTTGTCAATAGATGCATCAACATAAAGGGTTTCGTTGACAAAATTTAATTTAGCGTCAATTACCCCGTCAATTCTTTTAACCGTATCGACGATAGTTCCTGCGCATGAAGCGCAGTCCATCCCGCTTATTTTAAACCGGTACTGTTTTGAATTTTTTAATATTACCGCCGCAGCAGATGCGTCAGCGTAATCATCGGCAGGCTTTTTTTCAGTATCGGCAGCACCGCCGTTGCCGGTATCGTAGCCCGCCTCTGAAACTGCATTTTTAATATCGGTTAAATTTGCTATATTTTCATCATATGTGATGTCAGCATAATTTCCCTCTAAATTTACATCCGCGGATTTAACCCCGTTAACGGAAGATATGGCTTTAGCGACTGTTTTAACGCAATGCTCGCAAGTCATTCCATAAACATTAATTTTTTCTGTTTTCATAATCTTAAATATTCATTAAATTTAATATATATATCTATCATTTTAATCGGTACGACTTCATATTAATATGCAACATTTATATATCATATCGCAATTTTAATAAGTAAACAATTCAAATTCATATACTACATTTTCACCACAATATAACTTAATATTATATGTTATATATATAATATATATCATACATTTAACATGCGAACTGTTATTGTGTATCTTTATAATATGCTTAACATTATTTTTAAAATAAAAGCAGGGCTTTTCGTTTATTAAATGACAATTTATAAATCATAAAATAAACGTAAAAACCCTGTAAATAATATCCAATAATATAAAAATATTATATAAACGATATTCAATAATATAAATATTTATAACAAATTTTACTCTGCGTTAAATTGCTAAATGCTAAAATCTGCATCTTGTTAAAATATCGTATTATATTTATTATTTAGAGATAACAGCAAAATGGTCTCTTCTGTTAATCGCATAGCAGCTGCTTGTATGGGCAGTGCATATCGGTTTTTCTTTACCATAACTTATTGTTTTTAGTCTCTTCGGATTGATGCCTAATTTTTCCAAATATACTTTAGCTGCATTTGCTCTTCTCCAGCCTAGCGCTAAATTATAGCCCTCGGAACCCCTTCTGTCGCAATTACCTTGAATTTGAACTGTTATATTAGGATTATGTTTTAAAAATGATGCATCTTTATTAAGAATAACTATATCTCTATTTGTGAAAGCATATTTATTAAAGGCAAAATGAATATTGTTAATTCTTGCGCTAATGTTATAAGTGGAAACATGTTTTTTTTCAACAATCATAGGCTTAGATGTTTGTACAATTCTCACAGGTTTCGGCGCAACCAATTTTTTAATCTTTTTTGCCGGCTTTGCAGGGGCTGCTTCTAAACAGCAATTAAACGATGAACTGCACGGACTGGATAAATAAGATTCGCCCCGATAATTACCGAATCCGCAAGGCGTAGACCATACGGTCGCAGCATAAACTTTTGCTCCAAAAAAAGCTACTGCCGCAAGCGCAAATATAACAATAAATAATTTAATTTTGATTTTTTTCATAAACAGTCTCCTAAAATTTAATTCATTAATTTTAATAATTTTAATAATAAGGTACACAATTACACATATCTATAATATCTGTACATCATACTGCCGCATTTTACTACATACAACTACATATATATAGTATACCATATAATATTATTTCATTAACGGCGATATAATTATAATCTAGATAAAGTAATATAACTAGAGTACATATTAAATATAATAATAAATAATTTTCTTATAGAAATAAAATCATTTCATTAGACGCAATATATGTATATATATCAAGAACTAAAATCTAAAAAAACTTTTTTCAATATATCTATTCCAACATACCAACATCTAAAAAAAAACCTCTTTTAAATGCATCAAAATGTTATGCATTTAAAAGAGGTTTTTTACGACTCTTTCGAGTGATTTTTTATTTTAAATTTAAAATAAATATAAAACACTTCAAATTTAAAATAATATCATACTCCGTATTTTTACTCTAAACAGCGTTTGACGTGGTTAGTAGTTTTTATTATTTCTATTTTAATTATTTTAATTTAATAATTATCTGTTAAAAAAA
>JAKAQK010000072.1 GCA_021822625.1 bacterium
CCGATCTAATATTTTCAATTGGCGTTTTTAATATATTCATGCAGTCAAACGCCTACGCTCTTAAAATTATTGTAAAAACACCTGCTTTCCAATTTAAAAAGGGCATGGGCGCATTGAAAGGCGGATATAATTATACGGCAATACAGCACTTTCAAAAAGCTATACTTTTAAAACCGCATTTTGCCGCAGCATGGGGAAGAATGGGAATTGCCCTTCATCGGTTAGGTTTTCCATCTCTTGGCATTGTTTCGCTTAAAAAAGCGTTGTCATATAATCCAAAACTTATATGGGCAAGAAAATTTCTAAAAAAATATATTGCCGAGTCGGCAAGATAATAACGGATAATAGATAATATAATTAATAATAGATATAATTTTTTAAATTTCGATATAATATAAATATAATATAAATATAAATAGTATTACCGCTAACATATACCATTTTTTTAGAACGTAAAGCTATGAGCAATATTAAGGCAAAATACCCATTCAGATTTTTTATTAAACTTAGTCTTCCTCAATTGACGGGTTTATTCGCTCTAAATCTAAATGACTTTCTTAAGGGCATTAAAGCATCCGATGATGCGATATTATATTATCACACGCACCACTTTTTGCTTCAATTTCATAATACCGCGCCTGCGGCCCCTAACGATTTTGCCTATTGGGTTACTAATGTGCTGGGCGAAGATTTATTGGGTGAACAGTTGGCAGGCATTGATATGTTTAGTTTTAATTCAATGGAAGAGTTTAAACAAAAACTTATTGAAATTATCGAAAACTTCATTGCTAAAAATAAAAAAACAAGACAGGTTGAAATGTCTTCAAGATTTAATTTTATCAAATCTGTAACATATGTAATGGATACAAAAAAATATGCTTATTCTCTTGATGATTTCGTGAATATTCTGCAGGGTTTATCTATATATTGTCTATATTATCATTTCTTTGAATCTTCCTTCAGGCTAAAGGAAAGAAAAAATGATTTTTCAATGTGGATTGACAGTGAATTTAAGTTAACGGAACTTGCCGATAAAATTAATAACCTTGACCCTTATACCCATACAATGAACGAACTTAAAAATGCAATAATAAAATTAGTAAAACAATATCGATAATATCGAAAATGTATTAAATTATAATAAAAAAAATATATAGCCATAATATAGCTAATTCAACTGTTTATTTTCAATTAAAAAATTTGTAATTTATTATGAACTCAATAAACGATTATGCCGAGATTGTAGGCAAAGAAACTATTGACGAACTCCAAGAAATTGCGTCTCATTTAGAAGGGAAAGTAATACAAAATATTAATTCAACCGCCGTAGGCGGTGGCGTTGCAGAAATATTAAGCAGAATGATACCTCTCCTAAAAGAAGTAAATGTGAATGTTGAATGGGATTTTATTAAAGGAGGAGAAAGATTTTTCGAAATTACAAAAAAAATTCATAATTCTCTTCATGGCGTTTCCGACGTTGTTATAACAAAAGAAGAATTTAATTATTTCGATAAAATTACAAATGACAATTTAGCCGATATGAATTTAAACGGTGATATAATATTTATACACGATCCTCAGCCTATCGGACTTATAGCGGCAAAAAAAAGGCCAGGGTTTAAAGAAAAAAAATTTATATGGCGATGTCATATAGATATCAGTTCAGCTAACACAAACACTTTCAACTTTTTAAAAAAATATATAGAGCTCTATGATGCATCGGTATTTTCTTCTCCTTTATTTTCGAAAAAATTAAAAATTCCTCAGATGCTTATTTCACCTTCAATTGATCCTTTATCCGACAAGAATAAGGAGCTTGATGAAACGCAAATCACAGAAGTAGCAAACAGATTTAATATAGATTTGGATAGAAAAATAATAACTCAAGTCTCAAGGTTTGACAGATTAAAAGACCCGCTCGGCGTAATTGACGTATACAGATTAGTCAAAAAATACACCGACTGTCAGCTTATCTTGGCTGGCGGCGCTGCCGACGACGATCCGGAAGGGATGGAAGTATACAAAGAGGTTCTTGAAAAAGCTGACGGCGACAAGGATATTTTTATTTTAAACCTGCCGCCTACAAGCAACATTGAAATTAACGCAATTCAGAGAATGTCAACCGTAATTCTGCAAAAATCATTAAAAGAGGGCTTTGGGCTTACCGTTTCAGAAAGTTTATGGAAGAAAAAGCCCACAATTGCTTCGGCAGTAGGCGGAATACCTCTTCAAATAACCCATAAATATTCAGGATTGCTTTCGCGAACTATAGAAGGAACAGCTCTTTACGCAAAACAGCTTCTCCAGAACCCTGAATATGCCAATAAATTAGGTTTAAACGGACATGAACACGTTAAAAACAATTTTCTTATTACAAGACATTTAAGAGATTATTTATTGTTATTTATAAAAACACAATATAACAATGAAAATATTATCTATTTATAACATTTATTTAATATAATCTTATTTTTATGAGATTTATTTAATATAATCTTATTTGCTATGATACTTATTTAATATAATCTTATTTACTATGATACTTATTTAATATAATCTTATTTGCTATGATTTTTTTGAAAATGATTGTACCCGTATATAACTTTATTAAATTAATATAAACAAGAAATTAATATAAATAAGTTTAAGGCAAAACTTTAATAAATAAACTCAAAAAAAACTTAATTTGCAAATTTAATTTATATTTGATACTATAGATAAATTATTTTATTAGATACGGAGAGATGGCCGAGCTGGTCGAAGGCGTTCGCCTGCTAAGCGAATGTATGTTTACAAAGAACGTACCGAGGGTTCGAATCCCTCTCTCTCCGCCATTGCATGTTATTTTAGTTTAAAAACCGCATTGTAGACGTCTTTTTTTATCGTAAAATAAGGCGAGAGTATTTCACGTAACTCGTTCTTTACATTATAATTAATAATATTAATTGCCTTTATAACGTATACCTTATTATATAATATAAAAATTCTTAAATTTATTTAAAATAATGGTCAGTCCCGCAAATTAAACTTAACTGGAGGTGAATACTAATGGAATACAGCATGCCGCTTGGCAATTTATTAGATGTTATCAATGATTTTATTGAATCAAACGACGAATTTTCGTATGAAGAGATTATTGAATTATTAAATAATCATACGATAGAACTTAACTGTGTGGAAGACGATGATGATTTTTTATGTTCGCTTTTAGAAGAAATTTCCGAAGATGTTGAAGGCGATGAAGAAGATGAAGATGAGGATGAAGAAGACGAAGACGATGATGATGACGACGATGATAAATTTTAACTACGGCGCATCGTTTTTGGTATGCCGCTCATCATCATTCTGATATTTTTTTAGGCTTTACGCCAATGAAATTTATATATAGCCGGCATTAGCAACGTAACAGTAACGGCATAAAAATGTCCCGGCTTAACTTAAATTGGTTATAATAAGTTACATCTAAATCACACATAAATCACAAAAGATAAATTAGATTCAATGCCGTTTAGAGACCGTTTAGAAATTTTTAAATTTATTTTTTGTGATTTATTTAATATTTCTGTAAATCGATTATCCTTGCAAAATCCGTGGAGCCTGGCTCTCCTAAAGGCAGCCCGCCGGTAATAATTGCATACCTGAAGTTATTATCCGATTTAAATTTTTTATTTCTTATTCTTTCATAATTATCTTTAATAAATTTAATGATATCTTCAATCTTAACATTTTTTTCCGCTATTTCCCCCATTACAATAGAAAAAACTCCGGAATTAAGAGCCAGCCGTCTTTTTACAGATAAATCAGGAACGACGGCGACTATAGGCACGAGAGGTCTAAATGATGAAATTAGAGTTGCAGTATAGCCGGTTCTTGTAATAGCTGCAATAAAAGAATCTTCTATTGTAAACGAGGATGAAACAGCCATTTTTGCTGATGCAAATGATATAGTATTATCTGCTGCGTTTATGTCCATTTTAGACGCATTATTATATGCGTTGTGACGTAAATTTTTAAAAAAATAACTTTCTTCGGTAGTTTGTATTATTTTTTCCATATAAGATGTGGTTAAGTCAGGATAATGTCCAATAGCGGTTTCCTCAGAAAGCATTACGGCATCTGTGCCGTCCAATATTGCATTTGTAATGTCCGTAACCTCTGCTCTTGTCGGGGACTCGTTGGCAACCATAGATTCAAGCATCTGCGTTGCCGTTATCACCGGTTTCTTCAAATTATTTGCCGCCGCTATTATCATCTTTTGTTTTAGCGCAATAGTTTCTATTGGAGTTTCCACGCCGAGGTCGCCTCTAGCCACCATAATTCCGTCAGATATTTCTGCTATCTTATAAATATTTTCAACCGCTTCTACTTTTTCAATTTTTGAAATTATAAAAAATTTTTTTCCGCTATAATTTTTTTCTAAGAAATCTTTAACCTCGGCTATATCATCCGGTTTTCTGACAAATGAAACAGCGAACATATCGGCGCCATGTTCCACTCCAAATTTCAGCGATTTAAAATCATTGTCGGTGACGGAAGGAACGCTTAACTTTATATTTGGAAAATTCACTCCCTTTTCCGTTTTTAAAACACCTTCTTTAATTATTTTACATAAAAGTTCGTTTTCGGATAATATAGCTTCAACTTTAAGTTTTATTTTCCCGTCATCGATAAAAACAAGATTGCCTTTTTTAATATCTTTTGCTAAGTATTTATAATCTATAGCAATATTTTTTTCATCGGAAAATTCTTTTATATTAGACAGTATTATGTCTTCATTTTTTTTTAAAATTATTTTATCTTGTAATTGTTTTTTTGTTCTGATTTTAGGCCCAGGCAAATCTATAAGAATTGCGACGTCATCGGATAATTGCCTTATGATGTCTATAAGTTTTTCAAATGTATCGTTATCGCCGTGCGAAAAATTCAGTCTTGCAACATTCATTCCCGATTCTATAAGTTTTTTGATTGTTTTTTTATCTGAAGTTGCAGGACCTAATGTACAAACTATCTTGGTTTTTCTGAAATACATAATAACTCCTTTATGCTCTTTTAAATGCGCAGCTGGGTGAGGCTTTGCAATCCTATTTTTAAAATACATATCGTATTCATCGTATTCATTTATATACGTACGCCAATGTTATATACAATATACTACATATAATATCATACCATACCTGCCTGCCGGAATATTTCTTTTAACCTATCTTTAAGACCTGAATTCCTCTCTTCAATCTTTGAGTGCATGGCTATAGAAAAAGCTTTAAATGTGCCAAATATCACTACATTCTTTTTTCCCCTGGTTATTGCGGTATATAAAAGATTTTTTTTAAGCATCATATAATGCGTTTGATGAAATATTATAATTACGTTATCAAATTCGCTGCCTTGCGATTTATGTATAGACAGTGCATAGGCAAGCGATAAATTGCTATATACATCCAAAAAATCATATGTGACCGGCTTAGAAAAATTTACGGTCATTGTTTTGCCTATATGATCAATATTTATTATAACACCTGTATCACCATTAAAAACATCAAGGTCATAATTATTTTTAATCTGTATTACCCTGTCGTTTATTCTGAATTGAACGCTGTTACATATAAAAGTATCTTCGCTGCCGTTAATATTCTCTATAGGATTGAAGATTTCCTGCAGTATTGTATTTAATTTAAAATAACCCAAATCGCCCTTGCGCATTGGCGTTAGCACCTGAATATCGTTAAAATCTATATGATGCTTATAATTATTATTATTATGATTATAAACGTCTTTATTTGTTACCTGCTTTTCAATTCTTTTATTTTTGACTTTTTTTATAAAATCAATAAAATCTTCAAGAACATGGACTTTTCCAGTTTCTTTTTCATCATAACTTTTTTTATATTTAATCATGAATTCATTATGTTTTTTTGCTTTCTTACAGTCAATAATTTTAATTTCTTCATTATTTTTAGCTTTGACATCATCGTGTTTAAACTCATTTAAATTATTTGCTTCATATGTAACAAATTTTTTATTATTAAGAAGATTATGGGCATTAAGATTTATAAGACCGCCCTCATTTTGCCTGAAAACTTTGGTGAGAAAAACGGAAGGTATAATTTTTTCATTAAAATTTATTAAATCTCTGAGCAAATCCCCTGGATTAACGGACGGCAGCTGATTAACATCACCGACCAGCACTAATTTCGCTTCGTCCTTCAAAGCCTTCAGCAGCTGTGAAAATATAACTGCGTCTACCATACTCATTTCGTCAATAACTACTAAATCAAAAGGAAGTTTGTTATTTTCATTATAAGTGAAATAAGACTCGTTTGTTTCTTTATTAATAGTCGCTTTTAGCAATCTGTGAATTGTAGAAATACTATAAATTATACCGCCCTCCGCATCGGAACCTTTATGTTTGCCGTTATGTTTTTCATCCGCGGCAAAAATTATATCTTCCAATCTTTGAGCAGCTTTTCCGGAAAGAGACGTCAGGGCGATATTTTTTTCATTATGAATTTTACAAATCTCTTTAATAATGGTGGATTTGCCTGTCCCTGGTCCGCCGGAAATAATGGATATTTTATATTTTAGAGCGTTTATAACCGCACTTCTCTGCTCTTCAGTAAGAAATTCCGAAAAATTATGCTCTGTGCCGCCTGCGCCTGCATCTTTATTGTCGGTAGGGCAGTCGGCACTGCTGATGCTATTATTATTGTTTACATTGTTATATTTATGATACGGTAAAAGTCTTTGCAGCTCCTTTGCAATTCTTAATTCAGAATAATAATAAACAGGGAGATATATTTTGCGCATAGTAAAATCTGTCTGGTAAACATCGGCATTTTCGTTATTAAAATCGGAAAATAAAAATGGCGGGTCTATTATTATCTGCTTTGCTATACTGAGCTCGATAATAAATTTTTTAAGGTCTTTAAAATTAAAATTAACCTGTTCAGCATCTATATCAGTACTCTCAGTACTATCATCTGCATGGGCGCGTAACTTAACATCTTCGTTTATGCCTGTTTCAGCGTTATTTCCAAAATCTTCTACCATTTCTGAAATATTATTTTTGATATCGGAAAAATAAACAAAAGTATTGCCGTTATTCATACATAATTCGTTTACCAGGTATTTCACGGCTTCTTTAATTCTATTTGGGTCATGTTTAGAAATACCTAATTTGTTAGCCATAATATCCGCCTTTTTGAAACCTATACCCTTTATTTCTGTAAAAATATACGGATTTTCTTTCGCTAATTGAATTGATTTTTCTTTGAATTTATTATAAATAGCTTTAATCTGATAATCGCTGAACTGATATGGTTTAAAAAACATTATGGCTCGCCTCAGTCCTGCGCTTGATTTTATTCCTTCAATTACAAAATTTATTTTAACATCGCCTATACCCCTGACTTCTCTGATTTTTTCAGGTTCGTTATCAATTATATTCAAAGTTTCTTCTTTAAATTTGTTATATATCTCTTCGGCTAAAAATTTGCCTATGCCCTTAAATATACTGGAGGATAAATAATTCACTATTGCAGTTTTTGTAGTAGCAAGAAATAATTCGTATTCATCGAAATTAAACTGATAGCCGTATTTTTTGTGATAAACGTACCTGCCTTTAAGTTTAATTTTTGAATCTACAACAGGCATATCAAAAAAATTACCTGAAGCTATTAATATTCTGTCTTTAGAAAAAAGTCTTAAAATAATAAAACCGTTCGTCTGATTATAAAAAATAACGCTTTTAATTATTCCGTGTATAGTCTGAGTCTGAGTCTGCGTCTGAGTCTGAGTTTGCGTCTGAGTTTGGGGACGGGAATCGCCGGCTCTTTGCAAACTATCGTCCCTTGCAGGATTTGATTCTTCCGACTTCGGCTCGTTTACTTCTGCATCTGACTCCAATGATTCCAATCCAATTGATTTATCGTTCATTGTTTCTACTTAATAAATTGTTATAAATCAAATAATTTTTATAAATAAAACATACATAGTACTTTTAATTCTGTTATTTCATAATATATTATATTATATTGATTGTTTATTTTAAATGATTATTATTAGTTATTATATTATCTTACCATATTGTCTATGATATTTTACATATACACATATAATACTTTTTCTCTATTGTCTTGCATCTTCATTGTCTACAAAGAATCAATTAAACCATATAATAAAACGTAACACAGTATAACTATATGCTAATTCTATAATTACGGTAAATTAAATATAGATTAAGACCAAATTATATACTAAATAATCTTATTGAATTTCAATTATTTTTTATGTTATTCTATTCAAACAATATACGAGGAATATTCAATGTCGGATATAAATTTAGAAAAAAACATACTAGAAGATAAAATTAAAGGACTATCGGATCAGGAAATCGGCATAAAATACAATGTTAATTTAAAATTCATTGAAAAATCTATCATTAAAAATTTAGGCATAAATGTTTCTAATCCCATAAAAATCAAGTCAAACACCTGTCCAACAAAGTTTATTAAAAAATTATCGCCAAAAGATTTCAATTTAGAGCAAAATACCGTCTGGAGTTTTAAATCAAGGGGAACTTGGGCCACTCATAACGGCAACTATAGAGGCAATTGGTCGCCGTATATTCCAAGAAATATAATATTAAAATATTCAAAAGAACAAGATCTGGTTCTAGATTATTTTTGTGGTTCTGGAACCACTGCGGTAGAAGCAAAATTATTAAACAGAAATTTTATAGGTATTGATATAAATGAAAATGCAATTAAATTAGCCCAAGAAAATATAAATTTTAATTTTTTATTTAAAACGGCAACTGGCACTTCTGAGGTATTAAACTCTTCTGGAATTTCTATTGACCTTAAAATTGGCGACGCAAGAGAGCTGCATTTTATAAAGGATAATTCAATTGATTTAATTTGTTCACATCCCCCTTACGCCAACATTGTTAAATATACTCATAATAATAATAATGATCTTTCTAATTATGAGGTTAATGATTTTATAAATGAAATAGAAAAAGTTGCCATAGAAAGCTATAGAATCTTAAAGAACGGTAAATATTGCTCTATATTAATAGGTGATATGAGAAAGAATAAAAATGTAATTCCTCTTGGTTTCTGGACAATAGAAAAATTTTTAAAAGCAGGTTTTACATTAAAAGAATTGATAATAAAAAGACAGCACAATTGCAAAACGACAGGCTTTTGGTATACAAATAGTATAAAATACAATTTTCTTTTATTAGCCCACGAGTATTTAGCAGTTTTTGAAAAATCGAACGATGCTATGATTAAAAATCATAGCAGTGAAAAACTAAATTCTATTTCATACAATAAAATTAATAAAATAAAATTTATTAAAAATGATAATATACAACAAGAATCAACGACCGTATGGATTTTTGATAAAGAAAATTGGTTAAATAATACATTAAATAATTTAATCAAAAGATATGGCAATAATAATTATTCTATTTATAATAATGACTATAATAGCAAAAAACGATGCGAACTTTTAATTTATTTTTATGATAATAATTTTAATGATTTCAATAATAATTTTGATAATTATTTAGAAAAAGAAGGTATTCTTGCAATAATATGCGAAGATATCAGACTAGATAATGATATAATATTTTCAACCCCTATACAAATTGAAAAACATTTTAGCAAAAATGAAAAGTTAAAAATTAAAGAAATTATACTAATCCAAATTAAAGACTTAAATAATCCAACCAAAAAAAATCAAAATCTCAATATTCAGCACAAATATATAATTGTTTATAAAATGGCTTGATACGAAACTTTTAACTATTAAAAACGGATATGATTATATGGCCGATAGCAAATCATGGAAAAAAATCTTTGATGACTTTAAAATTTTGGAACACGACTTTAATCAATCACCATTTCCACTTTCTGCCAAACAAATAAAAATGGCATGCCAAAATTTTAGAGAAACTAGTGAAAAAGAGGTGCGTATTTTGTGTAAACAGGATAGCAGGGAAAGCAGACCTAATGTTTTTATTGAAAACAACCTTTTTTTGCTCCCTGTAAAAAACGGATATTACAATATAATAAAAGGAGAGGGCTATATTGATATTCCGAAAATAAAAGAAGAAATTATTAATTATTCTTCAAGTCTTGATTTTCAATTAGATACAGCTAAAATTGGCAATTCAGAAATGCAGCATCTAGATTTTGCATATGCTGTTAGTCTGATTCGGACTTTTATGTGCGATTCTTCCCTCGTTTTAACAATAAGAGGAAGAAAATATACTCCTGAGTTTGAATTTTACGTAGGTAAACAATTAATTAAGGTTAATAGCGTGCAGACAGAAGTTGATGCAGGATATGAAGGTAAAAATCAAATTGTGCTTATTGAAGCAAAAAACAATGGTGCCGATAATGTTATTATTCGTCAGCTTTATTATCCATATAGACAATGGCAAAAACATACAAATAAAAAAGTTGTTACTTTATTTTTTAATAAAAATAATGGCGAAGATATATATTCAATCTGGCAATTAGAATTTAAGGATCCTAAAAATTATAACAGTATACAATTAGTAAAATCTTGCAAATTTAAAATTATGCAAAAATAATTAAATAAATACAATTATATGTAATTTATAATTGTATTAAGTTGTATTATAATAAATTTTGTTTGCCTTGCAGCTAATTTAATAATTTTAACAATCTTGATTAATAAATTTTATTTCAATTTGCTAAAAGTTAATTTATTAGAAGTCATGGGAACTACGTGAAAAGAAACATCGGGAAGAGCGTCTATAAGTTTATTGACAATACTTTTATAAAAAAATTTGGCGATTCTATTTTTTTTTACATTAGTAGCGCCTATTACTACGTGAGAAATACCATTGTTTTTAACAAAATCAATTACACCCTGTACAACATCGTCCGCTTGAAAACTGAATATTGACGCACCCATATTTTCCGCTATGGATATATTCTTTGCAAGCGATTCGTCATAACTTTTATTGAACGTTCCTATTTTATGCCTGTTTCTTAAATTTATATGAAGTGCATAAAAATTAGAATTAAGCCTGCCGGCTAATTTTGAGCCTATCCTCAGCAGTCTTGCAGAATCAGGGTTTGAACTTATCAGAACCAAAATTTTTTCATTTGATTTTAATTCTAATTTATTTTTTGTTTTTAAATCATCTATATCCGCCGACTGTTCGCTGAGCTCATCGGCAACTTTTCTTAAAGATAATTCTCTTAAAATAATAAGAT
>JAKAQK010000073.1 GCA_021822625.1 bacterium
TAATTTGATGGGCTATAAGGCCTATTTAAATATGAATAAAAATAAAATTTTTACTGGAAAATTTAAGATAGTTTCTTTAATTAAAACCGGCAGGAATAAGTTTAAGGCGTTGCTTGCAAGTAACGATAAGAAATAATAATAATAAAATATTATAATTATGAATATACAATAAAATATACAATAAAATAAATAATAAAATAAATAATAAAATCAAAAGCGAATTTAAATTGAAAAATAATAAAAAAAGCAATTATAATAATAATTTATAATTATTATAATTGCTTAAATAAAATATGAAATACATGTTAATAGATTGTTCTACTTCATCCTATATATTTTGTTTATTCAATAAAACCTTCTTTCTTTAAATCGTTAATAGCGTTTTGTATTACATCGGCTGATTGTTTTAGACCTTTAATTTCTTCCTCCGTCAAATCCGGTTTAATAATTGTTTCTATTCCGTCTTTTGATAGAATAGCCGGTACTCCGGTATATATACCGTTTATGCCGTAATAATCTTCAAGATATACGGAAAGAGGCATAATTTGGCGTCTGTCTTTAACCATCGACTCGATAATTTCAGCCATAACTACCGCTGGTGCGAAGATTGTGCCGCCCTTTAATGCAATAACTTCTGCGGCGCATGTTCTGGAATATTCGGCTATTTCCTTAAGCTTTTCCAAATTGTAGCCGGGTAAATTTCTTAAAGGGATGCTGTTGACGCTGGCTAGAGAAAAAATAGGCGTCATACTGTCCCCATGTTCTCCAAGAAACATTATATCAACATCTTCAGGGCTAAGGTCGAAATAAGAACCGACTGCAGAGCGAAGTCTAGTAGTGTCTAACATAGTACCCATGCCAAAAACTTTTTTTCGTTCAAATCCTGAAGTTTTATAGGTAACATAAGTCATTATATCTACAGGATTAGATACAACAAACAGAATGCAATTTTTATTATATTTTATAATATTTTCTACAATTTGTTTCAGTATGTGAACATTTTTTTTGTTTAAATCAAGTCTTGATTCACCCGGTTTTCTTGGGATTCCTGCAGTTATGACTATTATATCGGCATCTCTTACGGATTCATAATCTGCAGTTTTCACCCTTGTGTAGCCGGTCAGTGATATTCCGTGAGATATATCAAGCATTTCTCCTTTAGATAAGTCTTTATTAATATCTATAAGAGTAACTTCTCTGACGATATCTTTCAGTGTTAACGTGTAAGCAAGTGTAGCTCCTAATCTGCCTGCGCCTATAATACTAACTTTCATTAATAAACCCCCTTTTTATTTTTTGATATAATTATATATTATCGTTAATTTTAAATCAAGCTGCTTTTAACTTTCGATTCTTCTATTATTCTTATTCTTCTATTATTCTTACCAGTATTCTTGCTCTTATTTTTACTTTTCTATCCCGATTCTGGAAGGGATATCTCTATTATAATAATGTTTTATTTCTTTCATTTCAGTCACTAAATCGGCTGCGTCTATTATTTCTTGAGAAGCATATCTTCCGGTCAATATAAGCTCGATATCCTTTCTTTTATGCTTTACAAGGTTGATAATTTCATCGGTTTTTATAATCCCCATATGAACTGCGACATTAATTTCATCTAATACTAATATGTGAATATCGTTTGGCTGCGTTGCTATTTCATAGGCTAACTTAAAACCGTTTCTGTTTAATTCTAAATCTTTTTCTGGAATATTGTTTTTGTTTATAAAATAAGGATTTCCAAATTGATATATTTTAAAATAGGGTTCAAGGCGTTCTTGAATTTTAAATTCTCCTGTATGTGACCCTCCTTTGAGAAACTGTATAATAACAGACTTAAGATTGTGTCCGCTGGCTCTTATCGCCTGTCCTATTGCAGCAGTAGTTTTGCCTTTTCCGTTTCCGGTATAAACCTGTACCAAACCCAATTCAAATTTAGAAACCGAAATATTTTTAAACCAGTTGTTGTGGACGGATAAATCTTTATCAGAGCCGCAGTCGTCTTTTTTTATATTTTCATCCATATAATATATAATAAATAGTAATAAATAATCAGGTGCGATAAAAAATAATAGAAAGATTACAACTAAATAACTAACTAACTAAATAATTATAGCTATTTCTCCATACAACAAATAATATAGATATTATACTTGCAGCTAACTCATTTAAATAACTAAATAACTAAATAACTAAATAACTATAGCTATTTCTCCCTACAACAAATAATATAAATATTATAATCGCAGCTAATTCATTATAAATAAATATAAATAATTTTGATTTATAAAAAAATTAATTATAGAAACATCAATTATTTTTTAGCTATAAGTATCTGGTCTGATAGATATTTAATTGTTTTATTAAATAATTTTCTTGCCGCAGGATAATCTTGTTGTGATATTTTATATCCATAAACATCAAAAATGCTGTGAAAAAAAATGTGATTATTTTTTATCATATAACCTGCCGAAAATGAGCCTATTTTATTAGAATAGTCAATATGCGCCGGTTCAAAAGACAGTGTATAGCCTTTAGGAATATTTAATTTAATAAGATTGCGTTCTGAAAAATTATATCCTAATTTTAGCGGATATTTTCTATGTTTCAAAATAGCAATTTTTGACAATATTGTTCTAATCCTGATAGGAAGTCTGATAAGAAAGAATTTTTTATTTTCTGCAGTGTATTTTTTTGCTTTAAATGAGATATTCTCTATAAAATATTTGTCCATGCTGTTTGCATTTTTTATAGAATATTTAAGCAGTATAGCTTTTGGAGTTATCGAGTTGATATTTTTCAATATTTTGCTCAATTTTTTTCTTTTAGATATCGATGCAAATACATATCTCTTATACATATCGTATGCGCCTGTATAAGTGGAATTTATATTTGAAATCAGCGTACCGTTCTTATTTATCGAAGCATTTTCCCTGATTATTATGCTATTGTATTCAGGAGGGAATATAGGCGTTTTTGCAACAAGCCCTCTGTCGTGCATTACTATAAGGACGTTTCTTCCCTGGTCCATGTTCGGCAGGTCTCCAAATGTTGTAACGTTGGAAGTCGTATCGGCGAAGAGGAAGGAGCTGCCGTCGACTTTTACGATAGGAGAAAAGCGCATATCGTAATGCATATTGCCGTGTTTAGCGTTATAAGTATTTGCAAGTATAAATTTATTAAGCATTTTTTTTATGTTACCGTTAACTTTTATTACCGTTATTTCATGGTCAAATACAAACGGAGTAGGTAAAGCAGGATTCATATCCGGAATCATAACCGTAGGAATTAAAACAGGATAGGCTTTTATTCCTATCGTACGAAGCATGGACATAAAGAGCGTCGCATGGTCCTTGCAGTCGCCGAGTCTATTTTTAAATATTTTATTAACATTGCTAGGTTTATATCCGTCGATTCCAAATTCGTAACCTACATATCTTATTTTCTTTGCTACAAAATTATAGATAGCTTTTATTTTATAAGATTCGCTCTTTTTTGAATATGTTATTTTTTTGATGAAATTTCTAAGATTTTTATCCGGCATTATCTGGTCTTTTGTGAGCGTTGAATACCATTTTGCAACATCGTTCCATGTTTTAACCGACGAAATCATGACATGCGGAACTATAAATGATTCTCCCGGTCCGAAATTTTCAGGGGTTATCTTCTTTCTATTTATTAATATCCATTTTAATATAATTTCTTTATTTGTTTTTTTTATTTGAGGTTTGACATGCATTTTGTATTCCGCATATTTATAATACATATTGGCAGGGATTGAAAGCTTGTAAATAGATTTTTTTACAGGCGATAAACCGCCGAAATAGTCTTCTGTAAAAAAATTATCTTTCATGTAAGGTTTTACGGTAATTGTTTTATATTTGTAATCTATTATAGAATTTTTCACAAGCTCCGGAAGCTGAATAGTTTTTAGCAATTGGTTTGAAAATATCGGAGCATTCATATTAAACGGGGCAGTTACTGTTTTTAAGTTTTTTAAATTAATATTTATTATTTTGCCGTTCGGTTTTATTATTTTAATAAAATAAATTTTTAATTTCTGATTTTTAAGAGAAAATGGAAAACTTAATTCCGAATATTTTTCTATCCCCTTTTTTGTTATGACTTTAATTTTTTCATGCTGGATAAGTATATCTCTAAATTTAGGAGTTATTCTTTCATTTGTGTCATCCAACAAGGTTATTGAAGAGGAAGGAATTTTAATATTTTTTGGTTTAATTTTAGCCGCTTGATAGGAAAACGCCTTTTGGGGCAAGAATAAATTGAAAAATATTAATGTCGACGAGATGAAGGCAAACAGCAATAAAATAAGCATGTTAGTTGCGATATTGCTTTTGCAGGCTAAGCCGTAACTTGCTTTATTTTTATTTTTCTTTTCATTGATTGAATGTTTCTTGTATCTTTTGCCGTATTTTTTATAAAAAGATATATCGTATTTCATATTACTCCGTTATTTCCATTATTAATTATTGAATTATTGTTAATTGATTAATATTTTTTAAATCGCTCGTAATGATTTTGTAATTATGGTGCCGGAAGGGGGAATCGAACCCCCACAAGAGGAATCTTACACGGCCCTGAACCGTGCGCGTCTACCAGTTCCGCCATTCCGGCAATTTTCGCAATAATTTATAATAAAACAAAATTAAAAGGTTATTTTATCACTTTATTCTTTTCATTGCAGCTAAATTTTATTATACTATGGATATTATAACTAAATTAAACATAATTTGGAATAATTATTTATAAATATTTTAATTATGGTAAAATAAATTGTATACCGATGTTTTTATTATAATCCAATAAATAAGTATAATAAATATAAAAAGTATTCATGAAAAATTTTATTAAAAAAAATAAAAACGTATCTGAAGATATATCTAAAGAAGAAATTTACGCTATATTTTCGGAAGAACAGTCGGTACCTTTATCCCTTTTAGATATTAAACACAAATTCAATATCAGTTCACCTGGAAAATTTAAGAAAATTAAAGAAATTTTAGATTTAATGATAAAAGACGGCGATATCTTATTTACTAAAGGCGAAAAATATGCATTATCTAAAAGGCTTCATTTGATTGAAGGCGAAGTAGTTTCAAAAAAAGATAATTTTTCATTTATACGAAATAGCGCAGGCGGACCAGATATTTATGTTAAAAATTCAGATTTATCCGGAGCATTACCGAAAGATATTGTTTTATTAAGGGTAATTCCTGACAGTCCGCACTATTTAAAGAATATCCAAAAATCAAATAAGAAAATCAGAGGCAGTGTCGTTAGAATTATAAAAAGACAATTAGAAAGTTTTATGGCAACGGTAAAATTAGATAAAAATATAGCTGCCCTGACCCCGGTTTCGTCTAATTTTACCGATGTATTTTATTCTGATTTGCACGGATTTAAAGACAAAAAATTACTCAAAGACGGAATTATAGTCAAAGCTAAATTGCTCACACCCGAAGATTTTTTATCCAGAGCCGTATCGGTGGAAAAAATATTGGGAGACATTGACGGAAGCAGTATAGAAGAAGAAATTGTGATTGATAAATATAATCTGTATAAAGATTTTGACGAAGAAACATTAAGAGAATCCGACGCAATTCCTGAAAATTTTGAAGAAAGCGGTTTCTATGATAAAGAAAACAAAGCTAAACGGGCAGATTTGACGCATCTCCCTTTTATTACCATAGACGGGGAAGATGCCAAAGATTTTGACGATGCCGTCTATTTAGAATTAATTGACAAAAAAAAAGAGAAAACAGCCGGCAGATACAAATTATATGTTGCAATAGCCGATGTTTCATATTTTGTTAAATGCGGAAGTAAAATCGACGCTGAAGCTTATAAAAGAGGTAATTCTACCTATTTTCCGGGAATAGTTTATCCTATGCTTCCGGAGAAACTGTCAAATAATTTATGCAGCCTCCTTCCTAAAACGAAGAGATTTGTTATGGTTTGCGAAATGCTTATAGATAAACACGGCAAACTGCTTGAAAAAAAGGTATACGAAGGCATCATAAAAACATACGACAGATTAACTTACAATGAAGTTTTTGAATTCATTTCAAGTTTAAACAATCAAACGGATATACGGGATGAAATTTATTTAAAACTTAATCCGATTAAGGATATGCTTAAACAGATGCTCGAATTGTCCGCTATCTTAAGAATTAAAAGAATCAAAGAAGGAAGTCTTAATTTTGACCCTGTATCAAGCAAAATTATTATCGATGAATCCGGAAATGTACAAAAAATAGTTCAGGAAGAAAGAAATTTTGCAAATGATTTAATTGAAGACTTTATGATAACTGCTAATTGCGCAGTATCAGAATTAATCGAAAGCAGGCATGTACCGTCTCTATATAGAGTCCATCAAAAACCTGATGAAGAAAAGATAACTGAATTTTTAAAAACTATAAAACCGTTTGGTTTCAATTTTTCTTTGAAATCGCTCGATTCCGGCAAGGATTATCAGGAGATGCTTGATTCCTTAAAAGGCAAACCCATATCTCCTTTTCTCGAGCAGGCATTTTTAAAATCAATGAAAATAGCGGTATATTCCAATGTAAATATCCATCATTTTGGATTAGCTCTTACGTCCTACACGCATTTCACTTCGCCCATACGCCGATACGCCGATTTGGTTATTCATAGGATTTTAAAAAACGTTATATATTCTGAAGCGGACGGCGGTATTAAAAATGGCGCTCATTCATGGTTTAACAATGAATATCTTAAGTCTGCCGGCGGTTTTATATCGCAGAGAGAAAGATTTTCCGCCGAAGCCGAAAGAGAATATGTAGATTTTAAAAAAATGCAATTCTTAAAAAAAAATATTGCGGAAATATATGACGGCTATATTACAAGTGTAACTAATTTTGGCTTTTTTGTTCAGATTATAGGATATTTTATCACTGGTTTTGTCCACGTATCTACTATAGGCGATGATTATTATGAATATAATTATACTACTAAAATCTTGAGAGGAAAGCATTCAGGCAAAATATTTAAAATGGGCGATGCAGTTGAAGTCATCATATATTCTATCGACCTTCTAAAAAGAGAAATAGATTTGAGGCTTACGGAAAGCAATTCATCCAAAAAACCCGTCAAAATAAAAAAAAATAACAAAACAAAACAAAATAAAATAAAACAAAATAAAACAACACGCAGCAGGAAACAAAGGCAAAAACAATAAAAAATAATGAAAATCATTGAATTTTTTAAGTTTTTTAAAGCCGTAAAAAGAATTAGAGAAGTTTCTTTTATTTTTATTAAACACGGATTTTATCAGTTTATTATTTCTATCGGTCTTTCGAGATATTTCATTTTTAAAAAATATTTAAAAAAAACATATTATATTTCAGGCGCGGAAGAAGCGCCGCCGGAAGTAAGACTAAGGGTTGCGCTGGAAGAATTGGGTCCGACTTTTATAAAATTGGGGCAGATGGCTTCCCAAGAAATTTCTATATTACCGGCTCAATATATAGATGAACTTAAAAAATTACAGGATAATGTCAGACTAACTTATGCCAAAGATTTTCAGATTAAAGAAATCATTAAGAACGGTCTAGGCAAAAATATTGAAGACATCTTTCTTGAATTTGACGAACTTCCTATCGCTTCCGCATCCATCGCTCAGGTACATAAGGCAGTTCTTAGAGACGGGACTCAAGTAGCCGTTAAAATAAAAAAACCCAATGCATCCAAAATAATAAGAGAAGATTTAGACGTTCTTTATTTTATAGCAAAAATAGTTAGAGAACCTGCGAAGGAACTTTTCCATATAACTAATATTAATGAATTATACGATGAGTTTTCTAAAAATATTAAAGCAGAATTAAATTTTCTGCAGGAAGCGGGATACACCGATAAAATCAGGAAGGCAAATATTAATACGGAAACAGTTGTTATACCGAAAATATTCTGGGAGTATTCTACCGATTCAATTTTAGTTGAGGAATTTATAGAAGGGATTAAAATTTCAGATAAAAATGAATTATTGAAAAAAGGATATAATTTAAATAAAATCCTTGATATTTTTTTGGAATATTTTTTTAATCAGATTTTTCTGATAGGTTTTTTTAATGCAGACCCGCATCCAGGTAATATTTTTGTGCTTAACGAATCTGAAATAGGCGTAATAGACCACGGATTAGTCGGCAATCTTACAAAAAATACAAGACAGAATGCCCTCAAATATTTAATTAATTTTTTGAAAGAAGATTATGATGGAGCTGCTAATGATTTTATAGAGATTTGTTTAGCTGAGTTAAGCGAAAAAGAAGAGCAGGATTTTAAGCATGATTTAATGGAGTTTATAGACAGTGTTTCTGTCAAACCCTTTAGAGATATATACAGCTCGGAATTATTATTAGAAACTTTAAAAATTGCAAAAAAACATAATATTATAGTTCCATCCGAATTAAATCTGTTGTTTAAGTCGCTTTTATCCATAGAATCAATTGCTAAAATATTAGATCCTTCGTTTACATTTAATAAGCTAAATTTTTATGATTTTGCGGAAAGCAAAATTCCCGGAAAAGAAAAAGTTAAATTTATTAAAGAATCGTTCTTCAGTAAATTAAAAAGCTACGGAGATTTTATTGCGGATTTTCCTAAAAAAGCCGAAAAAATATTACGCAAGATGTCGGAAGATAATTTTTCTATAGAATTTATACATAAAGGTCTTGACGGTCTTATCGACGGGATTGAAAAAGCCAGTAAACGGCTTATGCTCGGACTTTTGCTTTCCGCTTTAATAATTTCATCGGCAATATTAATGTTTTTAGGAAGCAGACCGGCAATGGGTTGGATGGAAACAATGGGCACTGCAGGCTGGATTTTAGGAATGCTGTACTTGTTCGTATTGCTAATAAAGGGATTAAAATGAACAATGTATTGTATATTATATATATAGTATAGGCTAACGTTTAAAACAATATTCTTCCATTTGCTATTGATTAAAATAAACAATGTATTGTATAGATAGGAATATATTTTATTATGAAAGTATTTAATATTAATGAGTTAGATTACGATTTTAATAATTCTGTTTTGACTATCGGAAGTTTTGACGGAATACATTTGGGTCATACAAAATTAATGGAACTTACTAAAGAATCAGCTGAAAAATTAAACTCAAAATCTGTAGTACTTACCTTTCATCCTCATCCTATGAAAGCATTAAAGCCTGAAAAAAAAATACATTTGATTACTACATTTGACAAAAAAGTTGAATTAATAGCAAAATTGGGCATTGATTATTTAGTATATATTCCTTTTAGCAAAGAATTTGCAAAAATGCTGCCTGAAACTTTTATCAGAGAAATTATATACAAAAAGTTTAAACCTTTGAAAATAATTATAGGTCACGATTTTGGTTTTGGAAACGCTAAGACAGGGGACATTGCCCTGCTTGAAAAATATTCTAAGGAATTTTGTTTTGAAGTTTATGTAGTACGTCCCGTAAAAATTGGAGACAGTATTATTTCCAGTACTTTAATTAGACAACTCATACTTCAGGGAGAAATTTCAAAAGTCAAAGCATATCTTGGAAGATATTATTCTGTGCACGGAAAAGTTGTTAAAGGCAGCGGAAGAGGTAAATTTTTAGGCTTTCCTACTGCTAATATTATTCCCGAAGAGGAGTTATTCCCGAAAGACGGTGTATATGCGTCATTTGTTAAAATAAACGGTTCAGACTATAAAGCGATTACTAATATCGGTTCTAACCCGACTTTTAATGATGATTCAAGAAGAATAGAATCGCTTATCTTTAATTTTGACAGCGATATTTATGATGACGATATTGAAGTTTATTTTGTAGAAAGATTACGAGATGAAATTAAATTTGATTCAGTCATCGATTTACAGGAAAAGATAAAAGAGGATATTAAATTTACGGAATATATATTCAAATCTCATGAGAAAGAATTTGTTATTTAAAAATTGTTTAAAAAAAATTTTTAGTTGAAGAACTTTATTTTTAATAAAAATTGTACTATAATTATAAGAGTAGCGTTTTAATAATTAAATAATTAAACGGCACTATATATTATAATTGGGTTTAGGCTATGTTTAATTTAAAATTGAAACATGATAAAATTTCAATAAAAAATTACGTTGTCAAAAATTTTTTTGTTAAAAATTTTTTTGTTAAAGACAAGCTGTTACCGGCAGGCAGCCATATCTTTAAATATATAATCGGCGCTATAAATTTTTTGTCAAAAAAAAGAAATTTTAAATTATCGGTGCTTACCGCCTTAACATTCAGCTTGTTGTTAATCATAGGTTTTCTTTCATATTCGGCTTATTTAATGCTTAATTTTGCCGATAATCAAAAAAATTCAGTATACTCGCTAAAACAATCGTCCGTTATATATTACAATAGCGGCGGTAAGTTAATCGGCAGATTTAGTCCCTATATTTCCGGCGGTTTTCAGCATGACGCTTTTTTTACTTTTTTTATGATTGCAGCTGTATTATCTTTTATTATAGTATCTTTAATGTTTTTATATTTTTATAAATTAATAATCAAACATGACGATTTGGAACTTAGTTTAAGTTCAATTGAAAAAAATGCGCTTGAAGTACCGGCTCTTATTTTTCATGAAATTAAAAATAATGTAAATGCATTGTCCATGAATTCTAAATTATTAAATTATAAGCTAAACAGTTTGGGATTTAATGCAGACAAACACATTGAAAATAATAGCAATGCGGCAGATAATTTTAAGAATAGTTTGAAAGAAAATTCGGACGCAAAGTCTGCGTTTATCAAAATTGGAAGCATGATTGAGTCTGAAACCGATAAAATAAATTTAACTATGGACAATATAATAAAATTTTCCAAATCTTTTAAGCCGGAGTTTGATTATATCTCTTTAGATTCTCTGATTCTCGAATGTGTTAACGATATTAGTTTAAATCATCTTAATAACACTATTAAGATTAACTCAAATATTGATAAGCATATGACTGTAAAAATGGACAGAAATCTTATGAAACAGGTTTTTTTAAACTTAATATCAAACGCAATTAATTCTTATAACGGTAAGCAAGGCTCCGTAAATATATATACATCGTATTATTTTTCTAAAGCAATCATTATAATTGAAGATAATGGAATAGGGATTAGTAAAAA
>JAKAQK010000074.1 GCA_021822625.1 bacterium
ATTTTAGTATATTTATTTTGAACCGTTTTTATTTGTTCAAATACAAAATATATTTCATCTTTTACAGCCTTTAAAAACCATTTATCTAAAAAGTTATCTCGGCCTGTTTTTATATCTATATTAAATTGTTTAATAAGTTTTTCGTAGATAGGCAAAAACTCGGCTTCTTTTTGCAATCCATACTTTTTTTCATCTATCTGCTTCTGTGCAACCATTCTTCTAAAATCTGGAGATGGAAAGTATTTATCGTTAAATATTTTAAGCTCTTCCAATAATTTGTTTTCAAATTCGATATTTTTTTTATCTTCCAAAAACTTTCTAAGGGCTTTAGATATTCTGTCTGTTTCTTTTTTTACATCGGCAGTATCATAGCTATAAATTTTTGCGTTGGAAATAAGAGCGTTAAAAGCGGAAATATCAATACCTATGGCATGTATACCAAGTTCATTTGATTCTACAAGCGTAGTTCCGGAACCGCAAAACGGATCTAAAATTGTGTCGCCTTTTTTAAAAAATATTTCTTTTTTAAAATCGTCAGTATGCGAATCTAAAAAATATTCGACAAGCTGCGGTATGAATTTTCCTTTATAAGGGTGAAGCCTATGGACATGTTTTGTGGTCTCGGATTCTTTAAATTGAGAAAATGACAACGCCCAATTTAGATCGTTTCCCAATCTATTTTTCCAATCATGTTCTTTATATAGATTTATAGTTTTATAATATACCGCGAGTTCGTCTGCGCTTATTAAAAGTTCGTTATCTTTCCTTATCTTAGATATTTTCCCGTATTGAAGAAGATATGAAATATTAGATGCAGACACTTCTTTATCTAAAAATTGGCTTGCCCATATACTTGCTTCTTTTATAGTCAATAAATTATCGGTACGCAATTTATATATCCTTAGTATATTTTAAAGCTAAATCTTATTTTTATATGATAAATTATATATAAGAATATATACTATATATATTTATAGATTTTTTTTATAATTTTCATTATCGATTATAACAAAACTATAATAAAATATAAATAAAAATAACAAAATAAACTAAAAATACGGAAAATACTGAAAATACTGAAAACACGGAATGCCACAAAAGTATTACAATCTGCAATATTTAGCAAAAAGCGTGTTTTGTTATTTTTCTTAAATTTAACAATTAAGCAATAGATCGCAGTTATTTTTTCTCCGGCTTGATTATCTTTCCGTATGGTGCTATATTTTATTATTATATGTCATATCATAAGAAGTTAATTATTAAAGAATTGTAGTTTTTTGATTTTTGATTATTGTTAAATTTAAGCGTATAATTGTATATACTGCTTTTGTATAAATAAAATGAATGTCTACATAATTCAATATAATTATCGGATTTCCGGATAATAAAAATAATAATTAACTAATAATAATAATAAAATAATAATAAAAAATAATAATAAAATAATTTAATAAAATTCAGCGGAATAATTTATAATAATAATTAAAAAGGAGATGTAAAAAGATGGATACTGCTATTATTGACCAGGAATATCAAAAATTACAAAATGCAACAAACGGCGTTGAGCAAACTATTAAAGAACTTGCATCAAAATTAAAACAGGCAAGGGACGCAGGTAATGATAATGCAAAAGAATGGATATTAGATCTTAAGGAAATTGCCGTTGCTGTTCAAGGCGAGCAAAATCAAATGGTCTCTTTTCTTCAAACATTACACGGTAATTTGCCTCAGACACAGGATGTTTTAAATAATCAACAAAACACCTACATGCAGCAAAATCAGCAGATGCCTCAACAGCAAAACGACTATCAGCAGCAACAGCAGCAGCAAGTTCCTCAGAAAAAAAAGGGTTTTTTCAGTTCTTTATTAGGCAGCAGTTTTGGTTCTGCTATTGAAATGGGAGCCGGCTTCGGCATAGGAGATGATCTAATTAACAGTATTTTATAAATAATAATATCGTTTAAATTTTGCGTCAATCCTGATTAATTGAATTATAATTAATCAGGAGAAGGCGGATGAAGCAAGCTTGATAATAATAACAAAATAATAAGAACAAGAAATTCCAAATCTGGCGCAACACATTAGTTTAATATATATAATATAACGGTCACATAGTATGAGATTGAATATCCTCTGCTAAATAGTTCCCGTTACAAATTTTATATAATATTTATCAAGGTCAAGTTTATATAAACTATTTATATAATTTAATCTTGCCTGTTTATAATCGTCAAGCGTTCTGTCCAAGTTAATTAATGTAGTAATGCCTGCATCATACCTGTTTTTTGTTATCTTAAGGGTTTTCTTCGCATTTAACGCTGCTAATTTTGCAACATTAGTATTGATCAAATCTGTTTTATATTTTAAATATGCATTCCGCACTTGCATTTCAATTTTATCTTTAAATAAACTTTCATATTCGGCGGCAGTATTAAACGCCGCTTTAGATTTTTCTAAGTTATTATAATCATACATTCCCGAAAATATATTAAAATGGAACATAACGGTAAACATATAGCTATAAGCATCACCCGGATGAAAAGTCGGGGCATTGCTGTAATAATTGTAGGCTGCGGAGATTTTCGGCAAAAATTTTCCTTCTGCTTCCGTAACCCCGAGAGCCATATTTTTTTTGTTTAAAAACATGGCTTTATAGTCAGGACGATATTTAAAGGCCTTACTTTGCAGAGTTTTTATAGATATTATTTTTTTAAACGGTTTAAATTTTAAATCAGTTGATAATTTAAACTTTGTATTAATAGGGATGCCTGCCGTGATGTTTAAATAATAAAGGGCTAACCTGTAATTTTTATCGGCTGCCATTAATTTTTCTTTCATTGAAGCAAGAGCCACTTTAGCCCTTAAAACATCCGAAGAGACAACCTGTCCTTGCTTGTACAAATTTATAGTTAAATTTTTATATACCCGCATGGTTTTAACCATATTTTTCATAAGATGTACATATTTTAATGCCAAATCTGCAGAATAATAAGCTTTTGCTACACTATATAACACTTTTTGCTGAGATTCTGTTAAATTTTTCTTTAATGCGTCTTTATTAAGGATAGCTCTTTTATACCCGAGATAAATTTTTCCTCCCATAAATATAGGTTCTTCAATCTGGAAATTTGATTCATAATTTTGAATCATCCCAGGATTATCTAAAAATGACGGACTAAAATAATAGTCTGTATTCTGGTTTGTAAGATCTCTCTGGTTTAATATATTTCCAAAAGCGTAAAGAGGATTGTTGGTATTCATATAGATTTCATTAAAATTAATTTTTGGTAAAAATCCGCTAAAAGCCTCATTCTCATCATATACAGAAGATTGCAATTTATATCTGGCAATTTTAATAAGTTTGTTATATTTCAGTGCATACAAAAAAGCTTGTTTCAAGGAAAGAGATTCGTTTGGAGAAACGTTAAAGATCGAAGCAGCGTTATAATTTTTAGCCGCTGCGGCATTATTTACGAAATTCACTAATATTGTTAAAAATACGCCGGCAAATATCGCAGCAAGTGATAAAAAATTTATTTTATAATTTGGTACTTTTTTGATATTTTTCATTGCAATTTTCATTATTTAATATTTTATTAAATTGTTTTGATTAAAATTCAATATGATTAATGTACAATCTATATGTACAATCTATATAAATTAATATATATCAATAATAAGATATATGCAAGCAATTTTTTAGAAATAAAAATTAATTTGGATTTACGACAAAAAGAAAAATAATATAAGAATTAACAGGGACGGATAAAGTTAAAACAATTAATAAAATTGCAATAAATGCTAGGATTAAGTTAAGCTAAACATGCGAAGATAAAAGATGAACTGAGACGATATCAAAAGAACAATATGAAATAATTGTACCAGACTATTTTTTTGTTTTATATTCTTTTAAAATATTAAATATTTTTTCAATAACATCATCGTTTAGTTTGTAGCACATCATAACGCCATCTCTTTTTGCAGTGACGATGCCTTTATTTTTTAATGCGACTAGATGCTGTGAAACTGTAGCCTGAGGCAAACCGAGACTCCCCCATATATTTTTAACACAAGACTGATTAGTGATTAGAACTTCTATAATTTTTAACCTTATAGGATGCCCTAATGTCTTTAAAAGCTCAGCTTGTTCTTCAAAAGATATTTCTGATTCCATTTTAGTATTTTGAAAATATTAAAAATAATTTAAAGTTAGTTAACATTAAACCAATTATTATTATAAGTTTTATTCTTTTTATTACAGATAATAATTAAAATAAAACTCTTTAAGTCAATATATGATGCAATACATGCATAATATATTAGATAATATAAATAATTTACTACCTAAATATATATATAATTGTATTTTAATATATTTGAATTGTCAATCATTAATTAGATTTGAATTGTCAATCATTAATTTCGATTAGATAAGTAAATTAGGTTATCGTTTAATTTATTCTTATCATAATCAAATATAAAAATCAGCGTATATAAATTTTTAAAATATATATACGCTGATTGTGAGATTTTGGAATATTGTAGTATTTTACGTACTATAAAATACTATATAGATACCGAGCGAGGCAATAGCTAACTGCTTAGTCTTTCAGACTAGGAACAAACGAACAGCCTTAAAAGGCTGCTATAAACATAAACCTTACTCGGCAATATTAGTTAAAAAGCAAGGGTAATATCTGCTGTAGAAGCATCTTCCATATACATAGCCGCTCCGGCATATTCGATACCGTCAATCAGGTCTTCTTTTTTAAATCCAAAAAGATCTACAGTCATTTGGCATGCAATTAATTTTACTCCAGTTTCCTGGCATAAACTGATTAATTCAGGAATAGTTGCCACTCCATGTTTCTTAATCATGGATTTCATCATAGATGTAGCCACATTAGTCATGCCGGGAATTGCTCCGATAATGTTCGGAACAGGCATAGGCATTGCAGGATTGCCTAATGGAGCAACTTTTAAGGCTGTATCTACATCCTTTCTTAAGATGTTCAATCCGTAGAATGTAAAGAATATAGTCGTCGGAATATCAAGCGTCGCGGCAGTAGAAGCAAGAATAAGCGGCGGATAAGCCATATCTAAGGTTCCATGGATTGCAATAATTGACATTTTTTTTTGTTCTGGCATTTTTTTTCTCCTTAAATTTTTTTTATTAAATTTAACTTTCACTAAAAAATTGAATCAAAATTTAAAATCTTTAACAGTGTATTAAATAATATAATTTAATATATGTCAATTATAATAGTCAATACTTAATCTTGCAATAGAAAAAATTTGTAATTGTTATTATCTATTATCATTATCATTAATCATTAATCATTAATCATTAATCATTATCATTAATCATTTTTTTCTCCAAATGTTTTAAATAATCAGCATAAAATAAAGATAATTGATATTTTTCATTGAAAATTAAGATAAAAATAATAAATTTTATTAAAATTGATTAAATTTATCTAAAATTAATCTCTAAAACATTAATAAACAATCCATTTTAGGGGTAAATTACGAACAAAATTTGACTTATTGTAAAAATTATGTTATTTTATTATAAAAAAAGTGTAAGTTCTACTATTAATAATGTTTTTTGTGCAAAAAAAATATTATTTTTTTATATATAAGGCTACTAAAAAGAATTTTTTATTTATGTCAATGTTATATTATTTTTTCTTAACTTAATTTATGTTTATTATACTATTTAAAAATAAAAAAAGCAAATTATGAAAAATTTCAAAAAAGTAAAATTTAACAATATCAAAAAACTATTTCAGAAGATATCGCAAGTCAGGCTGATATTTTCATCTGTATTTTCAAAGATAAAAATTAAACTCCTGATTCCTTATATTGTAATGAGTTTTGTATTGATTATGACTGCAATATTCATTAAAAATTATTTTTTGCCTATTTATTTTAATTATATAAAAGAACAAAAAGAAGTTACTATTCTTAAGGCCAAGATTAAAATCGATATGGAAAAAACAGCTGTATTTAATATTATTAATTCATATGATTCAGGACTTTCTAGAAAAACAGATATTAAATTGGCAAATATTATATTTAATATCAGCAGTAAGTACAAAATGAATCCTGCTTTGATACTTGCGGTAATAAGGGTTGAAAGTTCTTTTTATAACAGTTCTTTTTCTAGCGCAGGGGCGGTTGGGCTTATGCAGGTAACTCCGGTTACTGCGCTTTATTTTATTAAAAAATATAATATTAAGACAAAAATAGCGAAGAACCCTTATTATCTTAATTATCTTCCTGCAAGCAGTTTATTAAATCCTATGCTTAATGTTAAACTGGGTTCGCTCTATCTTTTAAGTCTTATTTATAGATTTGGAAGCTTAAGGCTCGCTCTTTTAGCTTATAATGCAGGCCCTACATTCATAGCGGCTCAAATAAAAAATAACATTAATTATAATTACGCAAAACTTGAAACAGTATCATATTCCAGTTCAGGTTTTACTGATGCGCCGTACTTAAATCTTGAAAGTATTAACAAACGTTTTAAATTAACCGGTTCGGAAGTCGGCAGGTATGCCAATGGTTCTATGAATGATGTCTCAAATTATTTTTATTACAGCGATGTCGTAAAATACTTTAAAATTTATAATAAAAAAATATTTAAAAATTCAAAACATTTATACATTTTCAACATCAGGCATATAAATAAACATTCCTCTAAACAAATAAAATAAGTGGAGATATATCGCAATGCCGTGTTTGGCTCTTATCATCACCGATGCCCAGTACAAAGAAAATATAAAATTATTGATAGATTCTGCAGTTAAATCAGGATACAGCATAAAATGTTTTTTAACCGACAGAGGTGTTCTTTTGACTGCAGATGAATGGTTTGTGAAGTGTTTACTAAGCAATAGCAATAATGTATCGGTTGATATTTGTGAATATTCTTGCAATATAAACGGCATTAAAGAAAGAATAACTCAATTTAATTATTCCTCTCAATTTGAAAATGCAAAAACAGTGCATGATTTATCAGAAGAGGACAGACTTATAAATTTTTAAAACCTTCATTTAAAACTACTTATTATATTTTGTGTTTTTGATTAATATTGCAGATAATAATCCGATTACACACAAATATGCCAAAATAACGAAAATATCCCCAAACGAGCTTATTTCAGAATATAAATATATTACATTATCAAAAAATTTCATTGTATATGTAGGAAAATAGCTATACCTGAAATAAGAAGGGGCATTTTTAATTAAATCGCTGTGCAAAAAATTTAACATAGATTGCACTGAAGCTGATTTTTGGCTGATGTCCCTTGCAAACTGGTTTAGATGATAAATCTGGCGCACCACCAGTTCGTACCCTATACCTGCAATGCCGAATGAGGCGCCGACTTGAAACAGCACGTTATAGAGGGCGGATGCTTCAGGTATAAGATCCCATCCTACAGAATTTATTACCGTACTCATAACCGGCGCATTTATCAAGCCTATGCCGATTCCTCTAATAACCTGATTCCATGCTATATAATCTATGCTTGTATTTAAAGATAAATTTCCCAAACCCAGATTTGAATATCCTAAAACAATCATTCCGGCTGCCAATAAATATTTAGGGCCTATTTTATCGGAAATAGTTCCTGCAATCGGAGATACGACTGCTACCGATAAAGCTAACGGTATCATTAGAATGCCCGCGCGCATTGCATTATAATTTAGTATATTTTCGATAAAAAGAGGAAGTATAAACATCGAACTGAATATCGCGGCGGAACGCACCATGCTGACAATATTTCCCATTACGAAATTATAATTTTTAAATATTCTAAAATCTATTATAGGCGACTTAGTAAATATTTCATTAATAAAAAATAATAAGAGCGAAGCAAAACTAATAATCTCAAAGGTCATAATGATACGCGAGTTCCACTCTAAAGTTTGCCCTTCATTCAGCACATAAAGTAATGTTCCCAGAAATATCCCTATAAATATAAATCCAACATAGTCAAATTTATGCATATATTTTTTTATCGGTATATCATTGTCTAAAATTGCAATAGTTAATAACAATAAAATAAATCCTACCGGTACATTTACATAAAATATCATCCTCCAATCTACATAATCAACAAAATACCCGCCTAATAAAGGTCCTATGGCTGGCGCCATCATAATTCCGATGGTCCAAATGCCCATAGCTTTGCCCCTTTCGTTAGGTTCAAAATATTTTGCAAGAAGATTTAAAGAAATGGGGATGAGTCCGGCGCCGCCTATTGCCTGAATTACTCTAAAAAGAACTAAAAATTTGAAAGAAGGAGCCATGCCGCATAGAGCTGAACCTAAAAGGAAAAATAAAATAGAAACTATAAACGGTATTTTTAATCCGTATTTCTTGCTTGTATAGGTAGTAAGAAGAATGACGATAGAATAGGTTATTGTATAAGCAATCATTACCCATTCAATATTTGTCGCATTTTCTCCATAATGGGACATCATTTTTGGAAGTGCGACAGTAACTATATTGATGTCTAAAATCGCCATGAAAGAGGCGACCACGGATATTATTAATATATACCACTTATAATATTTGCTTTTTCTCATTATTTATTGACTTGCATTTATTGACTTGCTGCTTAATTTATTAATTCCTAAGAAACTATTGACAGCTTAATGACTCGTTCTATTTGTAGTTGCAGAATCTGCGTTTTATATTGTTTCGTATAATTAATATCTCTTAACTTATTGTCTCTTAAAATGACTTAAAAGTCAATATGCTTTCATAATGAACAAATATTATAAAGGCAACAACAATAAAAAATTGGGCCGGCAAATTACAAGAAATTCGTTGCCGCATTTAGCAACCTCCCCAATTAACCGGAATAAAATAAAACGCTATAATTAATATAATTAAGTCAATGGAAAGTAAATGAAAGGCTAAAAAATGCAGTTAAATTTGGATAAATACTTTATTTCTTCCGTTGCGTTTCGCTTCATATAATGCAGCATCAGCTCTGCTAACTATACTTTGATAATCATTCTTATTATTCCTGCTAAATTCTGCCACACCGAAACTGCATGTTACATTTTTTTCTATTTTAAAATCATGAATTTCAATTTGTTTCCTTAATCTTTCAGCCAGCTCTTTTGCGGTTGACATATCGGTTTCAGGGGATATTACCATAAATTCCTCTCCGCCGTATCTGGCAAAAAAATCCGTCTTCCTCAATCCTGTCTTGACGGTCAAAGATAATTCTTTCAACACGCTGTCTCCAGCCTCATGCCCATACGTATCGTTTATTTCTTTAAATTTATCTATATCAAACATTATCAACGATAAATGTCTGCCGTATCTCGAAGCTATATCTAAAAATTCCGCTAATTTATTATCAAATGTCCTTCTGTTATAAATACCTGTTAAAACATCTACCTCAGATAATTCCTTAAATATTTCATTTTCTGACATCAGCAGCTGTTCTTTTAATACTATATCGGTAACATCTGTAAATATAGCCAAACCGGTTTGTTCATTATTATAATTTACAACGGTTCTAAATAAATCCAGATAAATAGCTATATTGCCATTTTTTACGTACCTATATATAATTTGAGACGACAATTCATTATTAATGCGTCTTTTAAATATTGGCATATTAAAATTTAAAATATCTTTTTCATCAATATTAAAAAATTTAATAGGATTTAATTTATAGAACTCGCCTATACTAAAACCGAAAATTTCTTCTATGGTAGGATTTAAATAAATAAATCTATCCTGCGAATACAATGCGATACCCGCATGTATGTTGTCGACTAATATCTGCAAAGTCAACATATCGTCTTCCAACTTTTTTTCAGATTTTTTCAGTTTATTTTCAAGCTGCTTTTTTTCGGTGATATCATTTACAAGGATTAAGACATACGGTTTATTACTGTAAATAATTCCTGCAATATTAGCTTCAACGATTTTTATATCGCCATTTTTAAGTCTATGGCTGCATACTGCATAACTATAGCCGTCTTTTAGTGCTTTGGCTCTAAATTGAATTATTTCGTCAATCGAATTAAAATGATTTATAATGCTGATGTTCATTTTTAAAAATTCTTCCTTAGTGTAACCATAAAACGCTATTGCCTTGTTATTAACATCTACTATCAAACCGCTTTCATGCTCTACTACTAAAGATGCGACAGGCAAATTGTTAAAAAATGTTTTAAGCCTATTCTCTGAATTTCTTAATTTATCTTCAAGCTGTTTTTTTTCAGTAATATCATGGATAATTGAAAACAGGTATATTTTGTTATTGACATGAATAGGAGATATGTAAACTTCAACATTTCTTAGTTCATTATTTGCTAATTTATGAATAAATGTAAAATGGCTGTCTGATTTGTTAAATGCTTTTTTAGTGTATTCTGCCAGTTCCTCTTTAGGAGTAATATTAAATTCATAATTATACATCGTCCTGAGCTTTTCTCTAGAATAACCGTAAAATTTAGAAGCAGCATAATTTGCATCCGCAATCTTACCGTCTTCTTCAACTAAAAACATCACTACGGCGTGCTCTTTAAATAAGGATTTAAATTTACTTTCGCTTTCTCTCAAGTTATTTAAAAACTTTAACAAATAATATATAAACAAAACCCCTAAGCTCAATATAATTAAACTTCCGACGATAAAAATCATCACATAAAATAAATAAATGCGCTGTATATGCAAAAGTCCGGTTTTTAATATTATTTTTGACGGTAATAATAAATAAGATAAAGACGTTATATAGAAAATAGATATTTTTGGAGAAATATACTCATTATATTTTATAATTCTATCTAATATCGGTTTGTCTACACTTTTCCATTTAAAATAGGACTTATCAAAATACGAGGTAAGCTTAGGATAATAAGTTGCGTAAGATTTTATTTTTATATAATTATTAATATTTTTA
>JAKAQK010000075.1 GCA_021822625.1 bacterium
CAAGACTGACAAGCAGAAGTTCCGTTGGTTTTATGCCTTCATCATTACCGCCTACATCTTTTGATGTGTCCATGATTATCTTATAATCCGGATTAGACGACGAGTACGCATTAAATTGCAAATTCTTTATATGTTCAATCTTTATTTCCATTATATCAGACATAATTAGTTTACCCTCCTCCGTTCATATTCTAACGGTAAATAAATCCGACGGTTATTTATTATTTTTATATATTTATTATTTATTTAATTTTATTTATTTATTTTATATTTTTCGATATTTATATTTATTTAATATGCCGATTTCATACCTTGACTTTGTATTATTTCATTTAAAATCAAAATTTAATTAATTGAATTAAGGCGTTAATCAAATTCATTTTTAATATCTCTTTTGAGCAGCATTTTTATAGCATCATGCGGCTTCAAACCTTCGTAAAGCACTAAATATACAATTTCGGTTATAGGCATATAAATATTTTTTTGTTTTGCCAATATGTGTACCGATTTGGTAGTAGTAACCCCTTCTGCAATCATTTTCATATTGTGAGTTATTGAATCTAGACTTAGTCCTTGAGCAATTTTTAAACCTACCGTTCTGTTTCTGCTTAAATCGGATGTAGAAGTTAAAATCAAATCGCCTAAACCGGATAGCCCTGCAAAAGTTTGCCTGTCTGCTCCCATGGCTTCGCCAAATCTTGTAATCTCGGCTATGCCGCGGGTCAATAGCGCCGCTCTGGCATTATAGCCTAATTTTAATCCATCGGATATACCGGCTGCAAGCGCTATAATATTTTTAAGCGCCCCTCCAAGTTCTAAACCTTTTACATCATGCAGCGTATATATTCGAAAATTCTGATTGTTTTTAAAAAAATCTTTAATATCCGAAAGCAATAAATCATTTGATGATGCTATGCAAACAGCCGTGGGAAGACCGACAGCCACTTCAGCGGCAAAACTCGGTCCGCTCAGCATAGCATAATTTTCAAGCATTTTCTTTCCAAGAATCTCGGAAAAAACCTCATGAGGCATCTCCAAAGTATTTAGCCCGACACCTTTTGCGGTATTAATAAAAATATATTCGCTAAAATCAAACTGAGCGCCATATTGCTTAATTTCTTCGAGCGTGCTTTTTAAAGCTAATGACGGAACGACTAAAAATATTATGTTCGCATTTTTAAAAATAGGTTCAAATGTATCTTCTATAATAATATTTTCTTCTAACTCGACTCCGGGCAGATAATCAAAGTTTTGTCTGCATTGCCGCAATTTTTTGGCAAATTCCGGATTTCTGCATTTCAGATAAACTTTATCTGTATATTTAGCAAAATTAACTGCTAAAGCAGTTCCAAAACTTCCTGTCCCTATAATTCCAGGGACAAAACCGCCATTATTATTGTTTTTCATAAAATACGCTTAAAATAAAATTTACAAATTATATTATTATGACAATAAATATTAATCTGCCGTTTCTTCCTCTGTTTCATCAGATGCAGATGCTACAATGGCGTTAGAAACTTTTTCTTCTTCATTAAGTCCTATGAGTCTTACACCCATCGTATTCCTTCCTATACTGCGAAGATTAGATGCTTTAATTCTTATAATACGTCCGGAAGAAGTTATTAAAATTATATCGTTATCTTCTTTTACTTTTAGAACGGCTATAACATTGCCGTTTCTTTTACCTGTTTTAATAGCTATGAGCCCGCTTCCGCCTCTATTTTGTTTACGAAACTCCGTCATCGTCGTCTTTTTACCGTAGCCGTTCTCTGTAATGCCCACAAGGAAATCATCTTTAGACGTTAAAATATCCATAGAAACCACCGCATCGTCTTTTAGAAGTTTTATTCCCCTTACTCCCATAGCGCCTCTCGCGAGAAGCCTATAATCATTGATGTCGGAACAAATTGATTTGCCTAATTTTGTCGCTATTGTTATTAAGGTATTCTGCAAAGAGTTATCTACAATCTTAACGCTTATAACTTCATCCCCTTCTCTAAGCTTCACGGCTATCAACCCGCCTTTTCTTACGTTTGCAAAATGAATCAAGGAGGTTTTTATAATTTGTCCTTTTTTTGTTGCAATAATTAATGAATAACCTTCGTTAAAATTTTTAACCGGTACAAGAAATGAGATTTTTTCATTTTCTCTTAAATTAAGAAGGTTAACTATCGGTCTTCCTTTTGACTGTTTCTGCGTTTCAGGAATATCGTAAACTTTAAGTTTATATGCTATTCCTAAGTTAGTCAGAAATAGCACGCTGTCGTGAGCCATTGCGCAAAAAGAATCCGTTACAAAATCATCTTCTTTTGATTTTATGCCTATATGTCCGCGTCCGCCTCTGTGCTGAGATTGAAAGGAATCAAGCTTAGTCCTTTTTATATACCCGCTTCCCGTCATCATAACAATCATTTCATCGTTGGGAATAAAATCTATTTCATTTACTTCCGCTTCTTCGACAACTATTTCTGTTTTTCTTGAATCTCCAAATTTTTCTTTTATAAAAATTAGTTCGTCTTTTATAATTTTTACAATAAGATTTTCATTGGCTAATATTTCTTTCAATTTATTGACCTTACTTAATATTTCTTCATATTCTTTTATTAACTGTTCTCTTTCCAAATTGGTTATTTTTTCAAGTTTCATATCAAGAATAGCTTGCGCCTGAATATCCGAAAAATTATATTTTTTAATAAGAGCCGCCTTAGCTTCTTTTGGAGATGCGGACATTTTAATTAATTCAATAACCTCGTCTATATTTTGAGCCGCGATTTTCAGAGCTTCTAATATATGAAGTCTTGCCTCTGCTTTTTTTAATTCAAATAATGTTCTTTTGACCACTATTTCTTTTCTAAAATCTATAAAATATGAAAGCACTGATTTCAAATTAAGCACCTTCGGCTGATTATTTACTATCGCAAGCATAATGACGCCGAATGTTTCTTCAAGCTGCGTATGCGAAAAGAGTTTATTCATTAAAATAGTTTCATTTGCGTCTCTTTTAAGTTCGATAACTACCCGCAGCCCTTCCCTGTCTGATTCGTCCCTTAAATCGGATATTCCGTCCACTCTCTTGTCTCTAACAAGTTCTGCAATTTTTTCAAGTATTTTAGCCTTGTTAACCATGTACGGAACTTCGGTTATAATTATTTTATCTTTCTCGGTATGATATTTAGCTCTTACTTTAACGATGCCTCTTCCGGTGTTAAAATAATTTATTATGCCAGAATAGCCGTAAACTATGCCGCCGGTGGGAAAATCAGGCCCTTTCATAAATTTCATAAGGTCGTTTATAATACAATCCGGATTGTCCATAAAATACAATAGGGCATCTATAGTTTCGCTTAAATTATGAGGCGGTATATTTGAAGCCATGCCTACTGCAATTCCTGATGACCCGTTAATAAGCAGATTAGGAAATTTAGCCGGTAAAACCATAGGTTCTTTTAATGAACCGTCATAGTTTGGGATAAAATCAACCGTTTCATTATCTATATCGTCAAGCATAAAAGAAGACAATTTTGTCATTCTGATTTCCGTATATCTCATAGCAGCCGGAGGGTCTCCGTCAATAGAACCGAAGTTGCCCTGTCCATCAACTAACGGGTATCTTAATGAAATGTCCTGCGCCATTCTGACTATTGAGTCGTAAACTGCCGAGTCCCCATGCGGATGATATTTACCTATAACATCTCCGACTATTCTTGCGGATTTTTTGTATGGTTTATTGTAATCATTGCCTATTTCGTTCATGGCAAATAAAATTCTTCTATGAACAGGCTTTAATCCGTCTTTGATTTCAGGCAGCGCCCTTCCGATAATAACGCTCATAGCATAATCAAGATAAGACTGCCGCATTTCATCTTCAATGTTAATATTGATAATATTATTCTGCTCCATCTACAGTTTAGCCTCCGATTGATTTGTAATAAATATATAATATATAATAATTTATATCTTGTTATTGGCAATTATATTAATTAATTGCTCTATATTAATTGGTTAATTATTAGGCTACTAAATAAAAACTGCTAATAAACTATAAAAAATGCATTAGTTTGCATTCATAAAACATTTTTTATCCTCCTATTTTATTCATATAAATATTACCGTCCGTTGCAATATTGCTGTTTTGAAGATTATTAGTTTCATTTTTATTGTTTCGATTATTAAATAAATGCGCCTGATGTTTTTTTTGTAATATATTTAATAGGTATTTATAGATATCTTCGTCGGATGCGCCGCTGTTTAAAATTTCTTTTATATCATATTCTTCATCATAAAAAAGGCAAAGCCGCAATTTGCCCGATGCGGTTATTCTAAGCCTGTTGCAATCATTGCAGAAATGTTCGGATAATGGGCTGATAAAACCTATTACAGCCTTATTATTTTTTTGCGATGAAAAATAATATTCTTTGCTGACGGAGCAAGCGTCAATTTTCTTAGGTTTAAAATCTTTATACTCCATCTTAATTTTGTCTATCAGTTCTTTTGAAGTAATTGTTTGATTTATATTTTGCCCTATAGGCATATATTCTATAAATCTTAAATTAAGCTCATTTTTTATTGCAAAATTTATAAAATTCATCAATTCTTTGTCGTTATTGCCACGCATCAGCACAGTGTTTATTTTAATCGGTTCAAAACCTATGGCCTTCGCAGTATCAATACCCTTTAAAACGGAATCAAGGTTGCCGCCTCGCGTTAATTTGCCGAAAATCTTATTGTCTAACGAATCAAGACTTATATTGATTCTTTTAAGCCCTGCATTATATAAATCATGGGCATACTTATCGAGAAGAATGCCGTTAGTCGTCATGGCTATATCTTTTATGCCGGCAATATTGTTTAATTTTTCAATAAAATTGACGACGCCTTTTCTAACAAGAGGCTCTCCGCCGGTAATTCTTATTTTATTAACACCGTAATCTGCAAGTACATTAACAAATTTTAAGATTTCTTCATAAGAGAGCATCTCGCTATGGCTGAGCAATTGCACTCCGTCTTCCGGCATACAATATACGCATCTTAAGTTACATCTGTCGGTCAAAGAAATTCTCAAATAGGTAATCTGCCTTCCGAAACCGTCAACTAAAAGTTGAACCGGTTCATGATTATTAATGTCCATAATTAAGGCATCTCAAAAAAGGACTGGGGATTTGATATCTTTTTAGCTTTCACCGTCGATTTCGGTTCAGTTCCTGCAATATAAGGCATTAAAACAGGGTCCTGATAACTTGAATCGGCAAGCAGTCCGGTATGCGGGTTTATTTCTGCAAAAACAATCCCAGAAGGTATCTTGAACGGTTTAGGTCTAAAAATCAATAATGCTTTCGACATATATCCGTACCATATAGGAGCAGCCGTTATAGCTCCCACCATAAATCTGCCCATAGAATGAAAATCATCCCGTCCCGTCCATACGGCCGTAACAAGCGAAGATGTATATCCGACAAATACCCCGTCTCTATATTGGCTTGAAGAACCTGTTTTACCTGCTACATACGGGGTAATGTTTCTTATTTTAGATATCGTAACGCCTGTTCCGTTTGTAATGACACGTTCAAGCATATTTGTCAGCACAAAAGAAACTTGAGGCGATAATACCTGTTTGCATTCAGGTTTTTTATAATATAAAATTTTGCCTTGAGGGGTCAATATTTTTACTATAAAAACAGGTTTGCACTCAGTTCCGCTGTTAGCAAATGCAGTATATCCGTCGGCTAAATCTATAAGTCTCACGCTTGATGAACCCAATGCCATGGTCAGATTATGCACAAGGTGATGCAGCCCCATCCTATTGGCAAGTGCTACGACTTTACTGACGCCGATTTTATCTAAAAGCTTAACCGCAATAACATCTATAGAATGAGCCAGTCCAATCAAAAGAGTCGTCGGTCCGGTGAATCTTCTTGAAAAATTATGCGGTTTATAGTATTTTCCCGGGACGCCGGTCGGATAAATTACCGGCGTATTATTTATAATTGAAGATGGAGTAAATCCCAGCGTTAAGGCTTCGGCATAAACAAAAGGTTTAAATGCCGAACCCGTCTGTCTTTTAGAATACAGAGCGCGGTCAAATTCAGTATCTTTATAGCTATAACCGCCAACCATAGCTTTTACATATCCGTTCTTCGGTTCTATCGATACTAATGCCCCTTCTATTATATCTTTTTCTTCAAGTGAAAATATCGGAATATGATTTTTGTTAAAACCGTCAAATTTTGCCAGAATTTCATATCCGGGCTTCAACGCTTGCCCTACATTATTTATTCGTCTATAAGCAAAATAAACATAACGCTGAAATTTAGATGCCCATCTCATATTGCTTATAGGGATAACACCGTTATATCTACCCACTGATATATAAGCTGCCTGTCCATTTTTTGACACTCCGGTCACAAAAGCTTTATAGGTATAGCCCTTATAAAGACCTTTTATATTATTTCTATCCATTCTGATAGCGTTTTTCATCTGCGAATAAGAAAGTATTTTTAGCGGACCGGTATAACCGTATTCATGAGATAAAATCTTTAAATGCGATTTCACCGATTTATCGGCATATTTCTGAGCTCTGGCGCTTAAAGCGGCATAAATTTTTAATCCGCCCTCTTTATATATCTGCTTACCATACTTAGCAATTATCAGCTGTTTTATTAAAGCAACATAATATGGAGCTACTCCGGTATATTTAAAATAATCGTTTAATATAATAGGCGTATTATATGCCTGAATGGCCTGCTGCTTGGTTATAAAACCGTCCTTATACATCTGATTCAAAACATATTTTTGCCGCCTCTTCATGTCTTTAAAATGAATAAAAGGGTCAAGAAAAGACGGCGCCTGCGGCAATCCGCCAAGCATAGCGGCTTCAGCCAGATTAAGTTTCCAGACCGGTTTGCCGAAATAGCCCAAAGATGCCGCTTCTATGCCGTATGAACCGTTTCCCAGATAAATCTGGTTTAAATATATATCTAAGATGTCATTTTTTGATAAATGGTCGGCTATGCGGTATGCAAGTATAGCCTCCCTTAATTTCCATATATAAGTTCTTTGATATGGAATAAGTATTGTTTTAGCAACCTGCTGAGTTATTGTAGAGCCGCCTTCAACAATATGTCCCGCCATTAAATTTACGATAAAAGCTCTTAAAATTGCTTTAAAATCAATAGGCCCCTGATTATAAAAATTTTTATCTTCGGCAGCCAAAAAAGCTTCTCTTACCTGAACCGGTATATCCGAGAAAGGCACTACTTCCCGATTGACGGGCCCAAGATATCCAACGAGTTTGCCTGTTGACGAATATACATAATTAACCTGCTGCGGATGATAATCTTTCAAGGACGTAATATTTGGAACCGTAGAGGCAAGCGAAAAATATAAAATAGTTAATATTGCGATAGGCGCAATTATAATTACCAATACCGTAATTATAATTATTTTAAACAGACTTTTATTTTTTTTGATTTTTTTGTTTTCATTTTCGTTTTTTGTATCATTTTTACTTCTGCTGCTCATAATTAAAATCTTCCTGCCACATAATATAAATAATGTGAATATAAAGTTATCTTAAAGTTATAAATTAATTGTATTAGAAAGGGCTTTTTATTATATATATTTTGTTATTCTTCAATTTAAAAAGGTAAAGCCCTTTTACAAAATCTCTGCCTTCGATGCGGCTGATACCGCATACACCCTTAAAAGATTTGATATTTAGCAAATTGCGGTACAGCGATTTTCTGTTTAAAACCGCAGCGATATTAACGCCGCCGTTAATCGGCATACTGCTATTAAGTCCTTTATCATAAGCATTGCCGCCGTTATGCATCATTGCAGCCGATTTTATTATAATGTTTCCCATATCGTATCCTTCCGCAGACAATATGTTAGGCTTTTCATTATAGTAGTTTTTATAAGATGTTACAAAATTTTTAACTAATCTATTTCTGCTATTCAGAAAAAAACCGTTTGGATAAACTATACCCTGCATATAAAAACCGTATTTATTTAAGAATGCAGCATTGTCAACCTGACTTAATCCAAAAAGTTTGATACCGGTAATATTGTAATATGCTAGCTGCGTCAATATTAATTTTAATTTTCCTATAGACCCGACTATAAAAAGACCCTTGAACGGAATATACGGTCTGGCTTTTGTGATGCCGTGCATAAGGTCGTACGGCGTTACGCCTAATTCCGCTTCTTCCGCTTTTGTCATATGTCCTTGTCCCATGTCCTGAAATCTGACGAGAGAGGTAAAGTTATAAAAAAAATCAACTCTTCTGCTTCCGTATGCTGTTTCATCAACAACTTTTATTCCTAATTTGCTGCCTATGGTATTTATATATTGAATCGTTCTTCTGCCGTAGGCGTTATTGGGATATATAGCCGATATTTCGGCAATTCCATGGCTTTTTGCATACTGCAGATCGTTTAATACCTCATTTTTTACCGTCATTCCATAGTGAAATATATATGGAGACCTATACTTTGAAAGATTTAACGGGGCAGGCGTAAAAACAGGAATTTTATATATAGAAGAATACTCTGAAAAATACTTGAGCTGTCCGGCAAATAAGGGACCGATAATAGCGCTGATATTTTTTTGGGCGATACTTTTAAATAAATTTTTAATAGCGCCTTTCCCTGCGCCGGCAGGAAGGCTTATGACAATAAATTTGACGTCTGCTTCCTTGTGATTCTGTACTGAAAAGAAAATCCCGTTTAAAAATTGTTTTCCAAAATATTTATATCTGCCTGTCGTCGGCATCACAACGGCGATATCAGTCGGAACATCATTAGATTCTTTAATTTCCCGATTGTTATTATATGTTTTATCCGCAGCAGTTACGTTATTTGCAATAACTGCATTTTTATCTTTTTGAGCTGCGGCGCCTGCTTTATTAAATAAACCCGCGCCGTAACCGTAGCATATGCCAAAATTACTAAAAACGGCCGCAAGAATCAAAAAGACGCCTACAAACGCAATAGTAATAATTAAAGGCAAGATTGCACTGTTCTTACTGCCGCGTCTCAAACCGCATTGTAAACCGCTATTGAAATAATTCATTAAAAATTAGTTATACCCGCTATTTAATATACGTGCTATATTGTTATGTTATAGTTGTTATATTTATATACTGTTATATTATAATTATAAAGTTATATTATAATATCAAAATTAACAAAAGTTATATATATGTCAAAAATATCATAATGATATATAATGATGATAACGATAAATAAGTTAAAAAACTTCCGCAGTATATTTAAACATTAATAAAAATAAATTATAAATTATGCCGCGCGAATATTTATGTAATAATTATATTATCAAATCAATTATATTATTCGTTATATTATTCGTTATTGATATATAATCTTTATTCTGATAATTTTATCATATAATTAAAAATATTTAAAGAAACAAAAAGAAACAATATGAAAAATCAAATAATCGGCGCAGACGGATATATTTGTTCCGATAATAATTTAACTAATTTGTTCTACTCTTACCGCAGAATTTTTGCGCAGTTAAAAAATGTCAAGCAAAGCGATATTAAAAAAATATTTCAAAAAATTCTCGGCTCATACATATCATTATCGTCAGGCAATAATTGCGGCGATATAGCCAAAATTGCAGAAATTCTAAAAAATGAGGCGGCGGAAACATTTAAAATTAATAAAGACGATTTTGACAATTTAAAAAACATTACCGAAAATGAAATTAATATATTAGATAAATTAAATATTGTGCGTTTTTTAAATATAAGCAATAACAATAAGATACCGATGTTTTTATATTATTATAACGCAGCTAAACATGAAAATATTAATAAAAATTATGAAAAAATATCATCATCTGACTTATCTTTATATTTAGAAGAGTTAAATATCAGTTTCATACGTTTTATACGTGAAAAAATATATAACGGCACAACACATAATAAAAATAAAAGTAAATTTATATTTATTACATCATCAAGATATAAAAACGCAGGTATATTTAAATTCAACGATGACTTAATATACGGATTAAATAACTGCATCAATTTTAATGAACCGACAGGGATTAAGAATATAGAAGAATACAATATAAAAATAAAAGAAAACACGAAAACGCAGGTTATAGATACTTTATATCTTGTAGGAACTGCAAGCGAGGCGGAAGACGGTCTAATAAAAAATTATGCTAATATTTTCAAATATAAAAATAAAATTATATTAGCGCCTCATTATCCGATAATCTATTTTTTAGAAAATTTTCCGCAATACTCAGGATTTTCAGCTATTTCTGCCGCAAACCCTTTTGAAACAAATTTTAAATATTGTTATACTTGCAGAAATAATCTAATATCAAATTTAACATCGGAAATGATTGTGCTATATTTATCAAAAAACAGTTCTTTAAATAATCTTATTAAAAAATTTGAAAAATCAAATAAAAATGTTAATATCATAGAAAAGTTTATTGAAAATAATAAAATTGCCGAAACAGTCAAAAAAACAGATACGGCAGACATAAAATTAAAAAATGATACCGCAGACGCGTATAAGGCCGGCAGCATAAAACATTTCGAGACAAAAACCGATGTAATATATGCCGGCGCATGCAATGCGAAAAAAATTGACGACACAAATAACTATCTATACGGACTGCACTATATTGAAAAAGAGATATTACATTTTCTGGAACATGGAGATACGATAACAGGCAATGCCGGAATAACAATAACGGCTGACGATATAATTAATGAGCTGATAAAAATTGTTCAGCAGATAAATCCGGATAATGAAATAAATAAAATTAAAAAAATTATTCTTCAATCAATTTCTAGATCG
>JAKAQK010000076.1 GCA_021822625.1 bacterium
TTTATTTAAAAACAAATAAGATAATTGCTTATTGATAAGTATTCTCATTCTAAAGTTTTAAAACGCAATCCGGGCATTAGTGGTATACTTATCGAATTATAGGAAAATATATGGAAGACTATATGGGAATCGTGCTTTATTCGTTGCTTTAATTTTTTAAAATATTATAATTATAATATCTAATTTACAATTGGAAAAAGATAAAAAAATGTTAAATAAAGTGACAAAATTATTTTTGGTCTCGACCTCTTTTGCCCCTGTTTTATTAACTTTATGGTTTTCCAAGTTCAGTAAAAATTGGTATTTTATTGACGGGTTATGGTATTTAATAATAACCGCGGTTTTAATTTTGTTCTGTTTTTTAATCCTAAAATCGTCAGAAGAATATCTTGAGAAATTGCCCATAAAGATTAAATCTTTATCCACGTCAGACAAAGAAATAATTGCTTTTATTATTGTTTATTTATTGCCGTTAATTAATAAATATTCCTTTCAAATAAATAGCAAACTTTTAATTTTTATTATAGCACTGCTTTTTATTAGCGTGTGGACTACAAATAGCTATCATTTCAACCCTTTGCTTGGTCTATTCGGATATCATTTTTATGAAGTCACAATAGAAGGAGATATAACATATATTTTAATAACTCGAAAAAATCTAGTTAATTCGAAACAAATAAAAACCGTTGTTCAAATTTCAGACTATATGTTATTGGAGACAGGAGATTAATGGGTGCAAAATTAAATTTATTTGTCCAACTAAAAGATGGTTCTATTAAGAGAATTAATGTCAGCCTCGCGGTTCAAAAGAAAGTAACTGAATACTTTGTTTGTCTTAAAAATGTTTTTTATACTGACCAAACTGACGAAATTAATTTTGATGGTCGTTACAGTATTGATGAATGCGATAAAATATTTGCTATTAAAAATTTTAAAATTGACGAAAATATATTAAAAGCTCTGCAAAATCCGCTTGAGTACGAAATTGTTAAAATGAATGAAGACGAAAATAACATTAAAGGTATTATTTGCGGGTTTTGGAATGATAATGAAAAATATGCGTTATTTCAGGCATTTGATTGCGGGAAACTTTTGTCGAAAAAATTTACATTAATACATTCTGGTAATACTTTTACAAAACTATCGGAACCTGGCATTATCATTAATGATAGAATTGATGCGTTATTTATAGATAAAGATAATAAATTAATTTTTAATTCGTATAATAATGCCAAAAGATTATTTGATTTATCAGAATATTATAAAGAAGCTACCGATGAAGACTTAAAGAATTTTGCGAAAGATGAATTATTTTTTTGTGAAGATATAGATTGGTTTATTAAAAATTCTGATTCCGTTATACGCAAAAAAGTTGCGCTTCTTACTAAAAATGATGTCCTAAAAGTAGTATCTTTTGAGAAAATAAATAAAATATCTAAAAAATTTGGTATAACAATTGAAAATATTGAAAATAATAAAATTAAGTTTCCGAAAGATAAAAAGCAAATAAAAGAAATTGTAAAATTGTTAGAAGAGGATTATTTTGAGTCAATTTTTACGAAAAGAAAATGTATAACAAACTCAAAACAATATTTAGAATAATATAATGTGGCAATTTTATATAAATTTTGCTCTTTAAGAACTTTAAATAAATCTTTTATAAGAATAAATGTTAAATTATTTATATTTTATTTAGCTTAAAATATTTTAAAACGTGGATAAATTGTTTAAAGTCGATCCAAAATCCAGATTCATAAGATATCCCGGCGGAAAACAAAGATTGTTATCTTATATTATGCCGCATCTTCCAAACCCGGAAGATATAAAAGGGTTTTTTATTGAGCCTTTTGTTGGTGGTGGCTCCGTTTTTTTTGCATTAGCACCGCAAAAGGCGTTATTATCGGATATTAATCCAGTTTTAATAGACCTATATAAAGGATTAAAAAAATATCCATTAAAGGTATGGGAACTATTTCAAGGCTTTCCTATAACAAAGGAAGGTTATTACCTAGTGAGAGATTGTCAAAAAAAAGATAATCTGGCATATAGGGCGGCTAGGACACTTTATTTAAATCGAACATGTTTTAAAGGAATGTGGCGAGAAAATTCGAATGGACAATTTAACGTTGGTTACGGAGGACAGGATAGAAGATGGGTTGTTAATAAAGAAACTTTATTGTCTGTATCCGAATTTTTAAAACGAGCTAAGTTAATAAGCAGCGACTTTGAGGAAGTTATAGAGATCTGCAACAAAAAAGATTTCATTTTTTTAGATCCACCATATAAGCCTGGTGAAAAAGAACTTAGGCATAGTCATTACGTTTATTCTAAATTTAATTACGACAGCCACAAAAGACTGGCGAGATGTTTAAATAAAGCTACGAAAAGAGGTATACGATGGGCAATGACGACATCTGGCCATATTGATATTACATCTTTGTTTTATGGATGCAAGATTATATCATTTGCTAAGGGCACGGGTCATAAACCAGGAATAATATCTGAAAACCCAGGAGAAGTGTTAATATGTAATTATTAGGAGAAAATTTATGGAAAAATTTTTAGAAGATGCGGCTATTCAAAACCATCCTTTGCGAATTTTAAGGGATTTTTTGGAAAAAGAAGAATCTTTTGAAAAAAGCAAACAATATGACCAGATGAGATTCGTTGGTTATGTTTTGGATATCGGTTATGATGAAATTACTATAATTACAAATGATCCCTTCAAGATAGCCGTAGGCGGGGTGCCTCGCAATTCACTTCTTATAATGTGTCCTGCTAAAAAAAATAATTTTGCAATTCCGCCGCATTTTACTCTTTTACGCGTTTTGGATTCTGCTTCGACGCCCTTATCTGGTGAGGTTCAACAAACGTATTTTGAACTTCAAAAGAAATCAATGCCCGAACTTGATGTGTTTACTCAAAGCGAATTGCAGTGGGGTGCTCTTAAAACAGGAGTGCTCGGCATGTATTATCCTCATCCATATAATCTTAACGAAGTTGAATTTTCCGGTGATTTAAACAATTTTGTTAGCGCTCATAAATATCTTATATATGCGCCGGACGATAAGCTGCTTGACTTAGTTAATAATTCTCTTGTCCCTAATAAGCATAGATTTCAAATTGGAAAGTTAAGATTTACAGAGTGTCGTCTTCCATTACCAAATAAAAAACAACCAGATGTTGATATTGTTCTTTCGACGGATGATTTTCTTGGCTGTAGAACCGCTATGTTTGGCAAAACACGCCTTGGGAAAAGCAATGTTGTAAAATTAATTGTTCAGAGTTTAATTGAAACCACAAAAGAAACGGGAAATGTTGGACAGTTAATTTTTGATATAAATGGAGAATATGCAAACGATAATCCACAAGACGATAATAGATCAATAGCAACCGCTTATCCGGATGTTTGTTCGATATATGCGTTGACTCCTAAAATTAATACCCCGTCTAAGCCTTTAAAGTTAAATTTTTATGAAAATCCGAGCCAATCCAAAATGGTTCTCGCAAGTCTTTTAAGAGATGCAGGTCGAACGTCAGGATATATAGAAACATTTAACAGTGTTGAATTACCTGTTTTAGAAGAAGTACGTCAACTTGTTGAGGGAAGCGACAAGATACGAGCGACTAGAAAATTGCAGATGTATTGGGCTGTGCTAAGAAAAGCGGGATATCCAGTAAATGAGGCTGAATTGAGGAAATTAGCGCCAATTGGCAGGATATCAAGTCAGTTTAATCCTGGATTCAAAGAAGAATTAAGGAATGCGGTATATAGTAGCGAAAATTCACCGGTTCCGGATCCACCAAGCAATTTAAGCGAATTAGTTAGAGAGCTGGGGATAATAGCAAGATTCAGAAGAGGTAATAGTTCAAATAGGGTATTCATTTCAAGCAGTGGGAACCCACTTTTTGAAGCAGATGATATTGCAATGTTAGAATTTTTAGAACCGGCGCCTGGACGCAGTGGAATTTCGTTATTACAACCATTTAGGATATATCATGACCAAAATGCAGGCAATTTTATAAATGAAATTCTCCAATTTTTAGATCAAGGCAGGACAGTAATTTTAGATCTTGGAAATGCTAATGAAGCTGTTATGCAATATTTTTCACGTGAACTATCTGAAGCTGTTTTTAGGCGTCAGACGGAAAAGTTTACGAGCAATGGACTAGGAAATCATTTTATTCAATTGTATTTCGAAGAAGCACATAACCTTTTTAAAGATAACGATAACAGCGACGAAACTAAAATATATAGGAGATTTGCAAAAGAAGGGGCAAAATATCATATAGGCATGGTTTATTCAACGCAATCTCCGACCACAATATTATCAGACCTATTGGCGCAGACCGAGAATTTTTTTGTTGCACATTTAGCTTCTCAAGACGATGTAAATAAACTTTCTAAGGTTAATATTGCCTATGAAAGTTTAAAAAATGACATTTTACATGCAAAAACGCAAGGTTATATAAGAATGCTTACAAGATCGCATCGTTTTGTTATATCAATGCAGGCATTAAAATTTTCTCCAAAAAATAAAATATAAGGAAGAACTTTATGCCGTATCAAGGCGGAAATAGATTACCTGCGGAAAAAGCAAGTAAACTTGGGCACTTAGATGTTATACGAAGTCCTTTGGTTCAACAGTTATGTAAAAATTTTAATGACCCTAATTGTTGTTTGCCCGTATCTTCAAAGATTTTATGGCAGAATTTGCCTAATTCAGGCAACGAAGCAAATATAATATTTTCAACCGACGGTTCATTGCAAGTAATTGAAAATCCACAACCGCCGCATAAAGCAATTGCGTTCGTAAAAACCGTATTATTTAAAATCGATCAACATGCTATTTCAAAATTAGACAGAGAAACGCCGAATCCTTTTGCAATAAGAGATTTAATGTCGGATTCTGCACTTTTTCATGCTACAGCTTTTCCTTTAAGACATGCCGTCATTCCTGGAAAGACTATCTATCACGCTGTTAGGGAGATAATCTACGAGTCCATAAAAGACAAAGGGCTTAATGATGCAATTGACGGTGCGATAATGGAAACATTAAAATGGCTTGTTTACGAAAAATGGAATCCAACGCCGAAAACTCAACTTGAAAAATTTGGTTGTCCACATTGCAAGGAAAATGTTGCAACCCTCCAATTTGATGAAGAAAAAGGAAAATGCCCTGGATGTAATGGCGAAATATATATTACGGATATGTTCGGACTGCATTTAAATATGCAGGATGATTTTGCGCCAAATCAAGTTGCGTCAGATTATATGTCCGTAAATGAAACATTGATGATATTTACTCCGATAAGATATTTCTGGGAAACAAATAAAGATGTGCTTAAAAACTGTCTTATGATTAAAGACGGTCCTTTGTCGTTAAGAGCAACGCTTGCTAAGTTAGCAGCACCGATAAGGCGTTTTTTTAGATTTGCAAAAGAATCGGAAGTAGAAATAGCAATGATTGGACAAGAAAAATCCGGAATGTTTTATGACCATTTGCAACTGATTGGAAATACCGCTCCAAATTATTCGATTTTCATTCCGAATAATGAATACATTAGAAGTGAAATTCAACATTCTAATTCAATAGGTATTTATGGTCAGGATACTAATTATGGCGCTAAAGTTTTTATAAAGTATAATGATTATCACAAAATGGTAATCAATATACCGACTGGCGAAAAGGGGGAGTTTGTCAATAATCCATCATCGGCAAATTTAATTGCATTCGAAAGAATTATTGCAACATTGCCTAAAATATTAAGCAATAGATATGAGGGGGCATTATTTCCTATTGAATTAGCAAATGGAGTCGCATCTCTATCTACATATCCTTCGGCGAAAGTATTGAAATTGTTTTCTAAAGACGCGATCGAAAAATAAATCGTATATTTTGTACGATAAACATTTAAAGAGCAAACGAATATAAGCTATTAGAATGAGGGTCTAATGAAAATTATCGATATCCTTGAAAAAGTAAACAAGCTACCCTTAAGTTCAAGAGATAAAGGTTCTTTTTTCGAAAAATTAATCGCTAAATATTTATTAACCGACCCTGAATATGCAAATAAAATTGATAAGGTATGGACATGGGGAGAGTGGGACGAGTGTCCGGATAGAGGAATAGATAGCGGCATAGATTTGGTTGTCCGCGAGATAGATACAGGAAATTATTGGGCTGTGCAGTGCAAATTTTTCGACCGGGAATATAATTTGCAAAAAACCGATATAGATTCATTTTTTACGGCATCGGGCAAGAGATATAAAATTAACGGAGAATACAAAGCTTTTGATTACCGTTTGATAGTATCTACTACCGATAACTGGAGCAGTGAAGCCGAAAAAGCTCTTCAAAATCAAACCATATCAACGCATAGGATAACACTTGAAAACCTCGAGGAAAGCCCTGTTGACTGGAGCCTCTTTGATATAGGCAATCTGGAAGAAATAAAGCTTAAACCTAAAAGAGTCTTAAGACCCCATCAGGAAGAGGCTATTGAATCGGTAATAAATGGGTTTCAAAATAACGACCGCGGAAAACTTATTATGGCCTGCGGAACTGGGAAGACCCTCACTGCATTGCGGCTCTGCGAGAAATATGCGCCGAAAGGACGGATTCTGTTTTTAGCGCCGTCTATAGCTCTTGTCTCTCAGAGTCTGAGGGACTGGACTGCGGATGCTTATGAGCCGTTTAATGCCTTTGCCGTTTGTTCCGATACAAAAGTTGGAAAAGACGATGAAGATATAAGAGTTCATGAGCTTGCATATCCCTCTACAACGGATGCCAAAAAACTTGTTCAAGCCGTTAATAGCATTAATAACGGCAGAATGACCGTTATATTATCCACATATCAATCAATTCAGGTTATATCGGATGCGCAAAAACAAGGTATCGGCTCTTTCGATATTATTATATGCGACGAAGCTCACCGCACAACGGGCGCAACCCTGCTGAATGAGGAAGATTCCGAGTTCGTCAAGGTACACGACAATAATGTGATCAACGGCAAAAAGAGGCTTTATATGACGGCCACTCCCCGCATTTATAACGATACGGTAAAGAAAAAAGCCGATGAAGCCAGCGCCTCTTTGTTTTCTATGGACGATGAAAAAATTTACGGAAAACAGTTTTATGAGTTGAGTTTTGGAAAGGCTGTTGAAATGAACCTGCTATCCGATTATAAAGTTATGATTACAGTTGTGAACGAAAATGAAATGGCGGACTTAGTTAATCAATACAATATTAATGAAAATGAAGCCGTTACTACGGAACTTGCAACAAAGATAATAGGAAGTTGGAAGGCTTTAATGGGGCGGGAATTGTTTTCTATCGACGATAATGGAATGGAAAGTATTAATAATAAGCATATGCGCATGGCGGTTGCATTTTCTAAGTCGATTAAAGCGTCCACGGAGATGTCTAAAGTGTTTAAAAAAATGGTAAGTTTACATGAAGGCTCATTGTCTGAATCCGGTTTTGATATGGACCATGTTGACGGCACTATGAACATTATGGTGAGGCAAAAAAAATTGAATTGGCTTAAAGAAAGTTTAGATAAAAACGATTGCCGCATACTTTCAAATGCAAAATGTCTTTCCGAAGGCGTGGACGTGCCGGCATTAGATGCGGTAATATTCTACGACAAAAAAGAATCCATAATGGATATAGTCCAATCAATAGGCAGGGTTATGCGTAAGTCGGAAGGTAAGGATTATGGATATATTATACTGCCGGTTTCTATTCCTAACCAGGATGTAAATAATTATAACGATTATGTTGACACGAACCAAAGATTTAAAGAAATATGGAAGGTATTAAAAGCCCTGCGCTCTCACGATGAAAGTTTAGTGGATGAGGCGGAGTTCAGGAGAAAAATCAGGGTGGTTTTCGACGGGGGAGGCAAAAGCAGAACGCAGCGTCCCGATATGACGGATTTTAAATTACCTCTTTTGCCGTTTGAAAATATCGAAAAAGCAATTTATGCAATAGTACCTAAAAAACTTGGAGATAGGGAATACTGGGCGGAATGGGCAAAAGACACGGCTGCTATATCGGCAAAACTAATAATTAGAATAAACGGTATTATAAAAGATAACGATGAAGCTGAAAAGGCTTTCGACAAATTTGTGCATGGCTTGCAAAGAGACATAAATCCTTCTATCAGCGAAGAAGATGCTATCGAGATGCTTTCTCAGCATATAATAACCCGTCCCGTATTTGATGCATTGTTTGCAGATTATTTATTTTCGCAAAATAATCCGGTCGCAAAGGCAATGCAAGAAATTGCCGATATTATTGAAAAATATTCAATGTCCAAGGAAACGGAAGGCCTTGAAAGGTTTTACGAAAATGTAAGAAAAAACAGTATAGCTTATGTTAAAAGCGACAAATCGAGGCAGGATGTTATAAGAAACCTTTACGATACATTCTTTAAAACCGCATTTCCAAAAATGTCAGAGAGACTTGGAATAGTTTATACGCCGGTAGAGGTCGTGGATTTTATAATACATTCGGTTGAATATGCATTACAAAATCATTTTAGAACAGGTTTCTCAGATAAAAATGTCCAGATTTTAGATCCATTTACCGGAACCGGGACATTTATAACGAGACTGCTTCAATCGGGACTTATTAAGCCTGAGGACATACCTTATAAATACCAAAACGAAATACATGCCAACGAAATAGTTCTTTTGGCTTATTATGTCGCAACGGTAAATATAGAAAACATCTATCATTCCTTAACGGGAACATATAAGCCTTTCGAGGGTATGGTTCTCGCCGATACCTTCCAGATGTTTGAAGATAATAATAAATTTGACGCATTTTCAGAGACAAACAGCAAACGGGCAAAAAGGCAAAAAGAGCAGGATATAAGGGTTATATTAGGCAACCCTCCATATTCGGTGGGGCAAACCAGTGCTAACGATAACAATCAAAATATTAAATATCCTAAACTTGATGAGAGAATAAAAGAAACTTACGCAGAAATTTCAAGTGCTACAAATAAGAATAGCCTGTATGATTCTTATATAAGAGCTATCCGCTGGGCATCCGACCGCCTCAAGGATAAAGGAGTCATAGGTTTTGTAACGAACGGTTCTTTTATAGACGGCAATGCGGCGGACGGTATTAGGAAAACCCTTGTAAAGGATTTCAGTCATATATACATTTTTAATTTACGGGGTAATCAACGAACATCAGGGGAGGTATCGCGTAAGGAAGGTGGAAAGATATTTGGTTCTGGCTCCCGCACCCCCGTTGCCATTACGATATTTATTAAAGACGGCTTGCATAAAGGCGAGTGTGAATTATATTACCATGATATAGGCGATTACTTAAATAGAGATGAAAAACTTAATACTATCGCGGAATTTAAGAGCATTGAAAATTTACCGTTGCAAAAAATAGGGCCAAATGCGGCAGGAGATTGGATTAACCAGAGCGATGCCTTATTTTATGATTTTATAGCCTTAGGCGATAAAAAAGAAAAAAATCAGAATGCTATTTTCAGTCAATATTCAAGAGGCATTGGAACAAATCGTGATGCTTGGGCGTATAATTTTTCAAAACAAGCATTAGAAGATAACATGAAACGCATGATAAAAACTTACAATGATAATATTGTAAAATATAAAAGTTTAGATAACAAAGAAATTAATATTGAGAATATTATTGATGCCGACCCTAAAAAAATCAGCTGGTCTAATGGATTAAGGAATGATTTTAAAAAAATGAAATTTCACGATTTTAAACAAGGTTGTATTGTAAAGAGTATTTATCGCCCGTTCACAAAACAATTTTTATATCTCAATCGTAGCTTTATTAGCGATGGATACAAAATGTATGATATTTTTCCTAATTCTGAACATAAAAATATTGTAATAGCTGTTACAGGAATAGGGGCATCTAAACCTTTTTCTGCTTTAGCATCCGATTATATGCCAAATTTACATATGATGGATACCGGTCAGTGTTTCCCCCGCTATTACTATGAAAAGGTCGAACGACATGAAGAAAACGGCTTATTTGAAAACAATAATACAATAAAAGAACCAACCTCCGAATCATATATGCGCCGTGATGCTATTACCGACGAAGCATTATTTTTATTTAAAAAACATTATACCGATGAATCAATAAATAAGGACGATATATTTCACTACATTTACGGGATATTACATTCTCCTGAATATAAGGAGCGTTTCGGCGCAACTGTAAAAAGAATGTTACCCCGCATACCCTTTGCGCCAGATTTTTGGGCTTTCAGTGAAGCAGGTGAGAAACTTATGAATTTGCATATAAACTACGAGGATATTGAGCCGTATCCAGATATAGAAGATATAAGCGAAAAGAGAAGCCCTTATTATAAGGTTGATAAAATGAAATTCGGCAAAAAAGACGGAGCAGTGGATAAGAGTATGATATATTATAATTCTTACATAACACTTAAAGACATACCGCTTGAAGCTTACGATTATATAGTGAACGGCAAATCTGCAATAGAGTGGGTTATGGAAAGGTATCAGGTTTCGACGGACAAAGACAGTGGCATACTAAACGACCCAAATGAGTGGTCGGATAACCCCAGATATATTATCGATTTATTGGCAAAAGTAGTCAAAGTCAGCGTAAAAACCGTAGAAATTATTAACGACCTGCCT
>JAKAQK010000077.1 GCA_021822625.1 bacterium
GGCGGGAAAAGCCGTCTGAAAGGACACACCGGTTTTACAATTAAATAAACAATTAAATAAACAATTAAATAAACAATTAAATAAACAATTAAATAAACAATTAAATAAACAATTAAATAAACAATTAAATAAACAATTTAATTTAATATTAGGAGATATTATGGGTAATTTAGATAAGAAAAAAACAAAAGACGGTAAAGATATTGATTGTGAATGCGGATCAGACGGAAATCATGACGGCAGCTCGTGCGGATGCGGACATGAAGAGGAACATCACGGCTATCACCGCGATGAAGACGATGATTCTTGCGGCTGCGGAGGAGAAGGGCATGGTCATGACGGCGGGTCTTGCGGCTGCGGCGATAACGATGAAGAAGAAGGCGAGTCTTGCGGCTGCGGAAGCAGTCATGGCGAAGGGCATGGAAAAAATCCTTTTGATGAGCAATCCCCTATAAAAGGTATTAAAAATATAATTGCCGTTGCAAGCGGAAAAGGCGGAGTAGGAAAGTCCACGTTTAGCGTAAATCTCGCAATTAGTTTAGCTCAGCAGGGTAAAAAAGTAGGTCTTATGGATGCAGATATGTATGGTCCCAGCATTCCTATGATGATGGGAATAAATCAGAGACCCGAATTAACCGAAGATAAACGGATTGTTCCTATAGAAAAATATGGCATAAAATTAATGTCGCTCGGTTTTTTGATACCGGAAGATACGCCTGCAATATGGAGAGGTCCGATAGTAATGCAGGTCACGACCCAGTTCTTAAAAGATGTTGAATGGGGCGATATAGATTTTCTTGTCGTAGATTTACCTCCGGGCACCGGCGATATTCAGCTGACGCTTGTCCAAACCGTTCCGATAAATTTCGCTATCGTTGTTTCAACGCCTCAGGATATATCGCTTATTGACGCAAAGAAAGCGCTGGGAATGTTTGATAAAGTTAATGTTCCTGTTTTTGGAATAGTTGAAAATATGAGTTATTTTGTCTGCCCTCATTGCGGAAAACGTTCCGACATATTTAAACATGGCGGTGCGAAAACTACTGCGGAAAAATTAGGCGTAAATTTCCTTGGAGAAGTACCGATAATTGAAGATATTTGCGAATTATCCGATTCCGGAGAGCCTTTTATGACCAAAGATAGAAATCCGGAGGTTAAAGCAGTATTTAACAAAATTTCCGATGAGCTTATTTTAAGAACCGAACAAAGAGCTTAATTTGCCTTAAATAAAAAAGAATAGAAAACTTAAATAAAAAAGAATAGAAAAGATATATAGGTATAGCAATAAAATAAAATTAAATTTAATAAGGAGGATTTATTTATGGCTTCAGATAAAGTCATGGCTTTTACAGACAGCAATTTTGATGCTGAGGTTTTGAAATCTGCAAAACCTGTATTAGTTGATTTTTGGGCAGTATGGTGCGCGCCATGCAGAGCGGTAGCTCCTGTGATTGATGAAATTGCTGCCGATTACGGCGATGTTTTAAAAGTCGGCAAGGTCAATGTTGATGAAAATCAAGCTACTCCGGGTTCATATGGCGTAAGAGGTATTCCTACCGTCATATTGTTTAACAAGGGGAAGGTTGTAGATCAGATAGTCGGCGCTGCTCCTAAAGCTGCTTTTAAACAAATGATAGATAAGGCTATATCAAATTAAGATTAAGAATAAAACGGCAAAGAATGGAGCTAAAATTTAAGAATTTCAGTAAGATAGCTGTAATTTGAGACGTATGGCGTCTAGGTTCTATTTTTAACTGTCATTGCCGAGAAGCTGCTGCCCATTGCATTTGGGCGGGGCGAGGTAGTTCGCTAATATGTATGTGTATGGGTATTTGATTTATTTATTTAAAATAAATTGAATACCCATAATTTTTTTATAAGTTCGCTCTAACAACCGCAGCAGCATGAGTAGCATGCAGTAGCATAAGTAGCATGAGCATGAGGAGCACGCAGAAGCTGGCAGTAGCATAAGTAGCATGCAGAAGTAGACAAGAAGCAGTGTGAATAAAATAAAGCATAGAAAACATAAAACATACACCTTTTTAAAAAACGCCTTCTTAAAAACGCCTTTTTAAAGATAAGTAAGGGTGACCTCTTTGACGGATTTGTTAGTTGCTTTTGTCACCGTAAATTGCATATTATCTATAAGGAACTTTTCGCCGGGAGCGGGTATTCGTCCTAATCTATCCATAATTAATCCTGAAATTGTTTCGTAATCGGTTTCTTCATTATTATTTATTTTTGCATTCAATAATTCGTTTAATTCGTTTAAACTTAATCGTGTATTGATAATATATGTATTTTTCCCGATTTTTTTATACATAAATTCTTCTTCATCCGTTTCATCTCTTATTTCTCCTACTATTTCTTCAAGTATATCTTCAAAAGTTATTAAACCGGCGGCGCCTCCGTATTCATCGACTACTATAGAAGCCTGCTGGTGGCTTTTCTGCATTCTAAGCATTAAAACTGAAATGCTAAGCGTTTCAGGGATAAACAGCACCGGTTTTGCAATATCTTTAATAATTTTATCATTATTTTCTTTATTGTATATATCAAAAGCAAAGGCAATTCCTGTAATATTGTCTATGCGGTCTCTAAAGACGGGTATCCTTGAATAATTAGATTCTATTATTGTTTTATGAGCCTCTGTTACGGATGTTGATTCTTCTATGGCTACAATACTAATTAAGGGTATCATTATATCTTTAGCTGTTTTTTTACCGAATTCAAAAATACGTTTAATGATTTTTTTTTCATAGTCCTTTAACTCCCCTACGTTTCCGCTTATTGTAAGGACTTTAACCAATTCGTCTTTTGTCAGAAATACATTTTTAGATTTACCTTTAAACATAATATTTAATATTTTTGATAATCCTATGAATATCAAATTTATCGGATAAAAAAGTATTGAGAAAAAAGTTATGAACGGGATTGATTTAAGCATGAGCGTGTTAGCATATTTGCGGTAAATCATCTTGGGGATAATTTCGCCGAATATTATCATAAACGGAGTAAGCAGAAGAGCGACCACAAAAGGCGTCCATTTATGGACATATTCAAATAAAACGGTAGTCGCGATGATTGTGGCTGTGGTATTTGAAATATTGTTTCCTATTAAAGTGGTCGCGAAGGTATTTTCAGGATTTTTAGTTTTTTTAATTAAAAAACCTGCGAGTCTATTCCCTTGCATTTCTTTATGCTTTATTTTTATTTTATCATAGCTTATAATGCCGATTTCTGAACCTGCGAAGAATCCTTCGAAAAAAATAGCAATAATAATTATAATAAAATAATATATCAAATTTACGATAATATAGCCGTTATTCATATTCTTTCTTTATATCTTATCTGTTTGCATGATATGATGCATGTGATGATTATGTCGTTATTATTGAACATCGTATTCGTCTTCAATTTCACCGAAAATCTCCTCAAGCAAGTCTTCCATGGTAACTAAACCTGTCATTTTACCATATTCATTCACGACTATCGCAATATGGATTTTTTTCTTCTGGAGCTCTCTGAAAAGTTCTAAAACATTTTTTGACGCCGGAATAAAATAAGGTTTAATTAAAAAAGAATTAAGCGTTCTTTTTTCTTCGATGTCCGTATATACTTTAGCTAATATATTTTTAGCGAGTAAAATGCCTATTATGTTATCTTTTTCCCTAAAATAGATAGGAATTCTTGAGAAATGATTCTCCTCAATCAGATCGACGGCATTTACGACAGGGGTATTGACGTCTAACGAAAATATTTTGTCATTTTTAGTCATTATATTGCCGGCTTTCAAAAGCGATAATTTCAAAAAATTTTTTATTAACTCATATTCTTTTTCCTTTATTTCGCCTTCATTTTTGCCTATTTCAATAACGGTTCTGAGCTCTTCGTTGGATAAAGACTCATTTTTTCTTAATTGAAATATATTACCGCTAAAACCCATTTTATTTGTTGCTGAGTCAATTAATACCGTAATTGGATAAAATATATTTGCGATAATAATAGAAAATTCTACCGGTTTTTTTAAAGCAATTATTTTTGGTATAATTTCCGCTAAAATTATCAAAAGCAAAGATATTATAATTATAGAATAAATAATAGGGATATTATAAAAGTAATAATTTAAAACTAAGGCGGCTATGCTGGCAGCCAATACATTTGCCGTTAAATTCCCTATAAGTATTATTATTAAAAAGATAGCGGATTTTCTGATAAGAAAAATTACTTTATATTTTTTTTTAAAATTCAGTTCGTCTATTTCAGTTTGCGTCAGGGAAAAAACTGAAGATTCGGAAAGCGAAAACAAAGAGGAAAAAATTAAAAAAATAATAAAAAGCAAGATAAATAAGGGTATGTTCATCTTAATAAATTGTATTAATTATAATTATAAAACTTACTTTTTAAATTAGTTAACTTATTAACTTATTGAATTAATTAACTTATTGAATTAATTAACTTATTGAATTAGTTGAATTATTGAATTAGTTGAATTATTGAATTAGTTAACTTTTTGCATTAGTTAACTTATTAACTTTTTAAATTAGTTAACTTATTGAATTAGTTGAATTAGTTGAATTATTGAATTAGTTAACTTTTTAAATTAGTTAACTTATTAACTTTTTGAATTATTTAACTTTTTGAATTAATTAACTTATTAAATATTATCATAAATTAATTATTAACTAGATACGTGTTTAAATGTCATAGGTGTTATTACTAATGCTTTATTTTTATATATAAAATTAACCCTGGTTCTCTCATTGGTTCTTCTTTCATTAGTTCTTTCATTTGCTGCTAAATCTGTGTCGCTGCAGCTGCTTGTACCGTTATTATATCTAATGTCGTCAATACCTTGATTTTGATTTTCATCGGTATTATATTTGACTACCGAACCTATTTTAGAAATTTTTATTTTTTCTTTTTTTGCAATTTCAAGCAATTTGTCCTCATTGGCGCGTTTCGTAGACCACAATAGTTCGTAGTCTTCGCCGAAAGATATAATATTATTTAATATGTCGGTATTTTTTAAATTTAAAATTTTTGTAATATTTTTAAATTCATCGCTTAAAGGAATATCGTCTGCTATAATTAGAGCGCCGGAATTTTTATCTTTGCCGCTTAATAAATTGTTTATATCTTTATAAAGTCCGTCGCTTATATCAGTCATAGAATTCGCAATTTTATTTGCGGCTAATATTTTACCCAATCTGACTCGCGAGGGATGGATTAAATTTTTTTTTGCATAATTTTCGATAAATTGTATTAATGTATTTTTAGATTTTGTATCTTTAGGCGCTTTATATTCGCCGGATGTTTTAGATTTATTACCTTTATTGCTATTGCCTGCCTTATATATTTTATATGAGTCTTCAGCATGCTCTTTAATCTGCTCGCTATTTTCCATAATATAATAAGAAAGCCACGCGTCGCCAATATTTCCGGAAACAAATATGAGGTCGTCATATTCAGCGCTGTATCTCATGGCAGCCCTTTGTTTAACGGAATAGTCCCCAAGAAGGGTAATAGATATTGAAAATTCTCTTGCTTTTGATATATTTCCGCCTATAAGAGAAATTTTATCTTTTTTTGCCGTTTCTATTATGCCGTCGATGGTTTCTTGTATATGGACTTCGGTCAAATAATCGGGCACAAGCAATGACAAAATGAAAAATCTCGGCGTTCCGCCCATAGATGCTATGTCGCTAATATTAACAAGGAGCGCTTTAGCGCCTATCTGGCTAAAAGAATAATAGTCTGTTCTAAAATGGGTATTTTCGGTGAGCGTATCTGATGTAATTAATATGTTGTTTTTATCTCGAAAAATAGCCGTGTCGTCCCCGATAGATTTAATTATCATGGAACAGTTAAAATTAAGCTTTTCACGGCTATTTTTTTCGATATAAGAAATTAGGCTTGATTCGTCCAATTTTTTATTTTTTCTTTATTTTTAATGTTTGTTTTTTATTACCGCCTTTCTCTTTTTCTTTTTCTTTCCCTTTTTGTTTCTCTTTATTGTTGCTATGCTCATCTGCGCCGTTCATGCTTACATTATTTTTTTCAGACTGAACATTGTTATCTTTGCTGCTTTCATTAACTGTTTCGTCATTACCGCCTTTACCGCTTTTATCGGCGTTTTTATTTTCTGATGTTTTATCTGTTTTATCAAGTTTGTCAAGTCCGATTATTGCCAACTTTACTACTTCGTCCATATTTTTTACCGGAACAAATTTTAAATGTTTTTTAACCAATGGTGAAATTTCATCAAGGTCTTTCTTGTTTCTGTCCGGTATAATAATTGTTTTGATGTTTGCTCTTAAAGCAGCCAGCGATTTTTCCTTTAAACCGCCGATAGGCAGCACGTTTCCGTGAAGCGTTATTTCGCCGGTCATGGCGATGTCTTTTCTGACAGGTTTATTTGTAAGCGCCGATATCATTGAAGTAGCCATTGAAATTCCTGCCGACGGTCCATCTTTTGGTATTGCTCCTTCAGGAATATGAAGATGTATGTCATTGGTTTCAAAAATATTGGATTTTATGCCAAGTTCGTCAGCTTTAGATTTTGCATAGGTCAAACCTGCCTGCGCCGATTCTTTCATTACGTCCCCGAGCTGTCCGGTAAGGGATAAAGAGCCTTTGCCTTTAGAAAGTACGGTTTCTATATATAATACCTCGCCGCCGACCGGCGTCCATGCAAGTCCGGTCACAATTCCTATTTCGTCTTTCGTACGTTCCTCTTCCGGCAGTATTTTAATAGCTCCAAGATATTTAGCAATATTTTTATTAGAAATTATATATTTTTTTATTTTATTTTCCGCAATCTGCCTTGCAACTTTTCGGCAAACGGTGCCTATTTCTCTTTCCAAATTCCTTAATCCGGCTTCTCTTGTGTATCCAGCAATAATAGTTCTTGTTGCGCTGGGCATAAATTCTATATAATCCGATTTTAAGCCGTTTTCTTTAATCTGCCTTGGTATGAGATATTTTTCCGCAATCTTCTCTTTTTCTTCAAGGGTATACCCTGACAGATTGATAATCTCCATTCTGTCTCTTAAAGGTCCGGGTATTGTATCTGCAACATTTGCCGTTGCGACGAACATAACGTTTGACAGGTCAAAAGGTAAATTTAAGTAATGGTCCGAAAAAGAAAAATTTTGTTCCGGATCTAAGACTTCCAATAGCGCTGAAGAAGGGTCGCCTCTAAAATCCGTCCCTACCTTGTCTATTTCGTCTATCATAAATACGGGATTATTGGTACCGGCCTGTTTAATGCCCTGAATAATCCTTCCAGGAAGCGCGCCGACGTATGTCCTTCTGTGTCCTCTAATCTCAGCTTCGTCGTGAACGCCGCCTAAAGATACTCTTATAAATTTTCTGTTCATAGCTTTCGCAATAGACTTGCCTAATGAAGTTTTACCTACGCCAGGAGGGCCTATGAAGCAGAGTATAGGACCTTTCATTTTTTTATTTAATTTGCGTACGCTTAAATATTCAAGTATTCTTTCTTTTATTTTTTCTAAGTCGTAATGGTCTTCGTCAAGGATTTTTTTTGCGGCTTCGATATTTAAATTATCCTTGGTTTTTTTAGTCCACGGCACGTCTATAATCCATTCGATATAAGTCCTTATAGTAGACGCCTCGGCAGCGTCTTGATGCATCATTTCAAGTTTAGACAGCTGTTTTTCGGTTTCTTTTAATATTTCAGGAGGCAATTTTGCAGCCCTGATTTTCTCTCTGAGTTCATTCATCTCCTGAGTCTTATCGTCGGTTTCTCCGAGTTCGTTTTTAATTGCTCTGAGCTGCTCTCTTAAAAAATAGTCTCTCTGAGTTTTCGTCATCTCTTCTTTAGCCTGCGACTGTATTTTTGCCTGCATGGAGAGAATTTCAATCTCCCTTGCGAGCACGTCGTTTATTTTTTTAAGCCTTTTAACCGCATCAAATTCCTGCAGTATTTTCTGAGATTCTTCGACTTTTAGACCAAGATTGGATGCTACGATATCGGCAAGTCTCCCCGGATTATTAATATTTTCCAGTATTATAAGTATATCTTGAGAAGGCATTCTTCCAAGCGAAACATATTTTTCAAGCTGTTCTTTTACGTTGCGCATTAATGCGTCTATTGCCGGCGTTATTTCTGTTACAACCTCTTCCTGAATTTTTGATATTTTAACAAGATAAAACGGTTTAACCTGGACATAGTTTTCTATCTTAGCCTTGGAAATTCCCTGTACCAGTATTTTTACTCTTCCATCCGGCAATTTAAGCATCTTCATTATCATTGCAACTGTGCCTATGTCAAATATGTCGTTTTGCGCCGGTTCTTCAACTACTATATCTTTCTGTGCGGATAAAAGTATTAGCCTGTCCTTTGACAGCGCCTCATCGACGGCTTTTATAGAAGCTTCCCGTCCTACAAAAAGAGGTATTATCATAAAAGGAAAAACTACAAGGTCTCTTATAGGCAGCATCGGTATAACATCGGGAATTTTAATCTCTTCCTGAGAACCCATCTGGTCGATATTTTCGCCTTTGTCGACGGTAATATCATCATCTGTTCCTTTAAAATCTGTTGCATAATTAAAATTAGCTATAAGCGTCATATAAATATATCTCCCGTAAATTAGTGTAAAAACAATTAGTATAAATAGTATAAAAACAAATATGTTTTATTTTATATATTTTTTATATATTTTTTTTTATGTTTTTTTATATATTTTTTAATTTTTTATTTTACAATATCTATTCACTATATCTTTAAAATTAATATAACAAATTAATATAACAATATAACTGTAATCTATTAACATCTAATCTATTAATAGTATGATTATATCTTTAAACTAATATATCTATAATATTAGTATCTATTAATATGATTATATCTTTAAACTAATATATCTATAATCTATTATATAATTATATCTTTAAATTAATACGATAATCAATTAAAATCAATCAATAAAATTAATTAAAATTTTAAACAACAATAATAATAAATATAAAATAGATTATAAACTAATTATAATCTATTTCAATATTTATTCCCGAGTGAATATTTTGAAATTCTATAATGTCGAATATAATCTTCAGCACGCCGTTTGACAGCACCGCGCTGACATTTTTGTCGGATGGACTGAACGGCAGAAGCAAAAATTTTTCAAATTTTCCAAATCTCCTTTCCATACATAAAAATCTGATATTATCATCGTTTTCGGTATTTTCTGCATCTCTGTTATTTAAGTTGGAATTTAAAACCCACTTTATAATCAGTATGTTGTCATGTACTATTACATTGATGTCTTCTTTTTTAACGCCGGGAACTTCAAGTTCAACGATAAGTTTGTCTTTTGTACTGTAAATATCTATCGGCGAAATGTTGGCGCTGAAAGAGGCTGATAAATCTTCAAGATAAATTGATTCAAACAGTTCTCTAAATAATCTTTGCACCTCTTTTTTAAAATTTATTATTTTACCGCTATAATTGTCACCTGCATTATAATGTTTCATAGTATTTTTTAAGCCCAAATTAAATAATATTTTTTATAAATCTTAACAGTCCGTCTTTAAGATCTTTATTTTTAAGTCCAAAAGCAACTTGAGCTTCAAGAAGTTCAAGCTTATTGCCTCCGTCGTACCTTGTCCCTTCAAATTCTAAAGCATACACGGGTTGAACGCTAAGAAGAGATTTTATTGCATCCGTCAATTGAATTTCTCCTCCTTTTCCGGGTTTAGTTTCTTTTAAAAAATCAAAAATTCTCGGGGTAAGAATATACCTTCCTATTATTGCAAGATTTGAAGGAGCTTCCTCTTTATCCGGTTTTTCGACCAAATCTTCTATTTTATAGACCCCTTTTTCTATCTCTATCCCTTTTATTATACCATATTTTGATATATCTTCGTTTTTTACTTTCTGAACTGCAAGTATGCTGTACCGATATTGTTTGTATATATCTATCATTTGTTTCATGACGGGTACTTTTGCGTCTATTATATCATCGCTGAGCACAACTGAAAAAGGTTCGTCGCCAATTAAATTTTGTGCGCATAATATTGCGTGCCCCAGACCCAATGCCTCTTTTTGTCTGGTGTAGGAAAAATTAATCATATTTGCTATATCTTTAACCGATTGCAATAAGTCATGCTTGCCTTTTTCTTTTAAAAGTATTTCATGCTCGATAGATCTGTCAAAATAGTCTTCTATCGCTGTTTTTCCTCTACCGGTTATTATAATTATATCCTGAATTTCCGATTCTATGCACTCTTCTACGCCGTATTGTATCAGCGGTTTATCCACTAAGATCAGCATTTCTTTAGGTATAGATTTTGTAATGGGCAGCAGCCTTGTCCCCAAGCCTGCCGCAGGAAATACGGCTTTATTGACTTTCATATAAAAAATCCCTCTTAATTAAATTAATTAAAATATAAATTAATTAAAACAAACGTATAATAACATATTATAACTATCGCGTAAACACGCTGCATGTAAATAAAAACACAAAATTGCTAAAAAAATATATTATAAATTATAAACATAAATTAATTACAAAATGTATCATAAATGTATCATAAATATATCATAAAATTCGTATTTATTAAATTATTTCTTAAATTAAAGA
>JAKAQK010000078.1 GCA_021822625.1 bacterium
AAACTTTAAGATAATTATTTTTAATAGATTTAGGCACGTATTTGCCGAACTCACCCTTACCGAGCATCTGCTTTGCGAAGAAACTTATTTTGCGGTTAAACGATTTAGTAGCTAAAGTGCTTAAAGTGGATTTAACCGCCGCATTCACTTCGGCATTCGGTTTAGAATATTTTACTTTTTTTTCTTTCTTTTCCTGCTTTTTAATATTTAATAATTCTTTAGTCAAGTTATTCATATTTACCGAATAATGCGGCAAGTTTATAGTGCCTTTATAATTAGGATGTTTAGCTTTACCTATCCAAGATTCTCCGGCAAAAGCCGGAACGTTGAAAGCGAAAAATAAAATAGATACCGAAAATAAAAAAAATATTTTCTTAGGCATAGCGGGACTCCTTAAGAAATGTTATAACATCAACGAGAGATTCTATTTGATTATATAGATCTATTTTTTCACGCTTGCTTAAATCCGGCAAGGTTAAATAATCTTTTAAAGCCTCAACGATATTATTGAGTTTTTGTATTCGCATTACGGTTAAGTCCGCTATATTCACAACCGACGTTTTTTGGTTTCGATTTATAGACATTAATATTTTCTCCTTTTTTTTAAATTTTTTTTTGTAATAAATAGCTACCTCTCAAGAATTATACGGTATATTATAATGAAAAGCATTGCCGAAATATAAAGATATTATCGACAGATAATTAAAAAATATCAGTATGCCGACGGCAATTAAAATTACCCCGCTTATAACCGATATGGTCTTTATGAAAGGTCTTATCTTTTTAAACGCCGATAAGAATAAATTTAACGATACTGAGCTTATAAAAAAAGGAACGGCAAGCCCCATAGCGTAAATAAATAATAATTCGGCTCCCGCCGTCGTATTGTGCATAGTTGAAGCTATAAAAAGAATAGACGCAAGTATCGGTCCAATACACGGCGTCCAAGCGGCGGCGAACACGACGCCTACCAAAGCGGAACCGATTAAACCTAACGGTTTATTTTTTATGTTAATATTAGCATCCGCATTCATAAACGATAAAAATTTTATTTTATTAAAAGCCCCGAGTATGAATAGCCCCATAATTATTATAAATATTCCTGCTATCCGCATCAGCCATATTGAATGTAATAAACTGCCTACGGCGCTTGAAAATATACCTAACAGAACAAATACTATAGTAAATCCTAAGATAAACATCAATGAATGTTTAACCGCAGTAAATTTAATTTTAGGCTTGTCCTTTGACGCTCCATCACCTGTCAGTTCTTTAACCGACAAACCGGATATATAAGACAGATATGACGGTATTAACGGAAAAACGCACGGACTTATAAAAGAAAATAATCCTGCTAAAAAAGCTACTAAAAATGATACGTTAGGCGTAAAAAAAGAATCCATATATAAATTACCTCCAAATTATATTGTAGCTATCATTTATTATATTTCTTAAAGTAGTAGTTTAAAAATCCGGGCGGGAGTTCGCCAGTAAAATGCGCTACAATGCTGCCTTGTTTATCTATTATAAAAGATTGCGGTATCTCGTTTATTTTGCCGTAAGCTTTTTCTATTCCGTAAGTTGCCATACCAATAGGATATGTTATATGTCCGCCGTCAAAATGTTTAAAAAAATTGAGAACCGCTTGAGGTCCGCTATTATTCACCGACAGCCCTATAACGCGCAGCCCCTCATTTTTATGAGCTTTATAAAATTTTTCGATCCCAGGCATTTCAGCACGGCAAGGTGGGCACCATGTTGCAAAAAAATTGACCAATATTATGTGCCCCTTGTATTTTTTAAGAGATAAAATTTTATTCGGATAGTTTATGCTTTTAACCGTAAATTGAGGCGCAAAAGTTTCATTGCCCGATTTATTGATTTTAAGAGTTTTGGCTGTTTGCTCAAACCAGCTCCGATTTTTTATTATTGCCAAAGAACCGGCAAAAACGATAAGCACGGCTGCCGAAATCATTATCCATAATTTATATTTATGTTTATTAGAATCTTCCCATTTATCAGATTTATTTTTCATAACAGATACACCCCTATTATTTAAGCATATTATTAATATTAGATTTTAATTTTATGCTTCGTTTTATTTATTTAAGCATATTATTAATATTAGATTTTAATTTTATGCTTCGTTAATCTTATCTTACTATAAAACAAAATGATATTAGAAAAAATTATATAAAATTATATATTTTTACTAATGAAATGATATTAGAAAAAATTATATAAAATTATATATTTTTACTAACGAAATAGCAGTCTTAAGTTTTAACAGATTTAAATTAATTTATTTAAATTGAATGAAGGTAAGAAAATTTTGGAGGATGAATGATAGGAAATATAAATAATGTTTGAAGAAAAATATAGAGCATAGCCGCTAATAGCAGAACTATCCGAAAATATCCTATAATATGAAACAGGGATGCAGGGATATTTTGACATTCTAAACAATTAGCAAATTTTATGCGCTTTAAAGAAAGATTATGAGAGCTTATAAAAATAGAAGGTAATTTTTTAATTGTTAAAATATCACTGAAATGTTGTATAAATAATGTTTTGCCGTTGTATATTTTGTTAGAGTAAGTACCGCCTGAAGATATATTGTAAAGGTAATTCAAATCGTGCATGCCTATGGACAATGCAACGCTAAAAAAGGAGAGAGAAATAAAAATAATCTGCAGGTACTTTTTCATTGCTTAAATTTTTGCCGTTTTTTAAAAATTATAAATATTCATTTAAAATAACATATTTTACAGGTTTTGTAAAATAAAGTTTTATGCTATAATTTAATAATAAAGTTCTGTTAGTTTCTGTTAATAAAATTTGCAGAACCGGCTTTTAAAATTATTATAAATTATTATTAAGCAAAATTAAAAAGGAGACGTTATATGAAAGGAAACGACAAAGTTATTGAAAAGCTAAATGCAAGATTGGCAGATGAATTAACCGCAATAAATCAATACATAGTTCATGCGGAGATGTGCGACAATTGGGGCTATGATATACTTCATAAGTCTATTGAAAAAAGAGCGATAGATGAAATGAAACATGCAGAAAAACTCATTGGGCGCATTTTGTTTTTAGAAGGCAGACCTATTGTTTCTGATTTAAAAAAATTATATATAGGAGCCGATGTAGAATCGCAGTTTAAAAATGACCGTATTGCGGAAGAACAGGCAATAAAAGATTATAATGACGATATTAAACTTGCAACAGAATTAGGCGACAACGGTACTAAAGAACTGCTCCAGTTTATTTTAAAAGATGAAGAAGACCATATTGATTCAATAGAGATGCAGCTTGACCAGATTAAACAGATGGGTATTCAAGTATATCTTTCAAAACAGATATAAAAAGTTATGATGTTAAGATTTTAATATAATCAGAGGAAAATTTTGAGCTTAATCGCAACATTGACATTAAATCCGGCTCTTGACGTATCTTATAAAATTCAAAGAATGGTCAACGACGAAAAATTACATTCGTTTGAAACCCGCTTTGATGCAGGAGGAAACGGTATCAATGTTGCGAGAGCCCTAAAAAAACTAGGATTTAAAGCTTCTGCCTGCTGTGTCTTAGCTGGAGAGATAGGCAAATTAATTTCCAATACCCTGACCGGCGAATTAGACGACCCGCATTTTGTATGGGGGGAAGGCGAAACAAGGATAAATTGCGTCATACATCAAATTGACCCTGTAACACAATATCAAATTGACGGTAGTGGTCCGGATATCGATTCTTCGGCAATTGATAGATTAGAAAAGGACCTATATGAAAATTCAAAAGGCGGATTTGCAGTTATTACCGGCTCATGTCCGTTAAATATATCTTCGAATATCTACTATATTTTAACCGCAAGGCTTCAAAAATTAGGCGTAAAATGCCTTATTGATGCTGACGGCGACCTTTTAAAAAACGCCGTAAAAGCAAAACCTTATATTATCAAACCAAACATTCATGAACTTAAAAGATTAATGAACAGAAATATAAATTCTGTCATCGAGGCGGCTTATGCAGCTCAAGAACTGCAAAAATACGGCATAGAATACGTATTTGTCTCTCTCGGGCATGAAGGAGCGATACTTGCGTCAAGCGAGGGCGTATTTCATGCAGAGTCGCCGGAGGTGCCGGTTGTTTCGAGTGTAGGCGCAGGGGATTCTATGGTCGCCGGACTATTAAGCGTAATAAGCAGCGAAGACGGCAATTCCGTAAAAGCATTGAAATTGGGTATTGCATGCGGTTCTGCTACTGTTCAAAAACCCGGCACGGAACTGTTTACCATGGATTTGGTTGATAAATTAATAGATAAAATTCAAATAGAGCAACTAAAGTTATAGCATTGATTTTTTTTTATGATAAAATATTGAATATATAATTTTAAGTTATATTTTTTCATGATTGCTGCAATGTTGCTTCTGCTATAAAATATTTATACATAACTTATAGATTTTCTTTATTCTTCGGCGGAGAAATAGTTTCTCAATCGCAAGTTAATTTTATAATTTTATGGAGGTTTTTTATGAAATATGTTATTCAGGTTACAAACGGCACTATAATGCCTGCTCTTTCATTTAACGTAATTAAAAATTTGTCTGCAATAGAAGATACGGAAGAAATAACTATCGTATTTTTCGGACCTTCGGTAGTTTCGCTTCTTCATCACGTTCAGCTCAGAAATCAACTTAAGGGCAGTCTTAATGAAAAAACAAAAATATACGTTTGCAGAAATGCAATGAACATGTTTGACCTAAAAGACAGCGATGTGCCGGATTATGCTACGATAGTGCCTGCCGGCGTATATGAAATTGCAAAATTGGTAAAATCAGGAGCAGTATATATTGCGCTTTGATGCATGAATAAATAATAAAGAAATAAGGGAATAAAATTATAGAAAACCCTGATTCTAAGAAATTATTTGAGTAAAAATAATAACTTTTCATTTTAATAATGATAAAGTTGGGTTAAGCTATTTATTTTATTTATGGGCATTTAACATGATTTACGCTCTTAGTTTTTCATTTTTTATATGATTTTATTATTATATCTATATTGTATTTGCACAAAAATATCATATATCACAATCATAATTATAATTATAAGTTAAGGGATTATAAAATGAAGGGAAAACGTAACAATTTATCGTTATTTAATAAAATATCGGATGCTAATAATTTAAATACTGTAAACAATTATTATATTGATATTGACATAAATAAAATAAATAATTTAAATATTCTAAATTCAATAGAAAACATACATGGCCTTGAGGCATTAAGGGAACTAATTACATACTATGACGAAGAAAAAAAAATAATAAAGTCTATAAGTCATTACAGTGCAATAGGTAAACTTCATGGAAAAACGGAAGGATTTTATAAGAACGGCAAAAAGCATTATGAATTAAATTATCTCAATGGAAAATTGCATGGCAGGCAATTTATAAACTGGGTAAATCAAAAAACTTTAATAGAATTTAATTATAATAACGGAAAACCGGAAGGTCTGCAGACTGAATACTCTATATGCGGTACGCTGCAATGGCAATTATATTGCTGCGGCGGCGATTCCGGCAATCATGACGGCAGCAAAAAAATAGCCGCTATAGAGACTGGTATAATCAATATGGAGCGCATCTGAAAATATACTAAATCATGTGAAGCCCTATACTATATAATCTCCAAGAGCAGCGATGGCAATAAAATAATAATTGCAATAAGTTAATATTTATAATATTATAATTCATATAAATAATATTCAACATATGCTTAGTTGAGGGTTTGCAAATATGCAGTGAGTAATTTATAAAATCAGTCAGTTAGACTGGGTTAAAAAAAGAAGCGTTCTGATATCGAGATATATAAATATTAGCAAAAATAATTTCTCAGGTTTTATCAAAGTTTTTCTTGATTCATTTAATAAATGGGAGGGAAAGTGATTTTCTTTTCCCATCTTATCTTTTATTTTATAGCATTTACATGGGCTTTGTTTACCGGACTTATTTTTTCTACAATAGGCGCAGCCGGCGGAATATTTGCCAGTTTCGGTTTTATTACGATACTGCATGTAAAAGATGCAAATTCCGTTAAGGTTATGAGTCAAATCTTAACAATAGTAACTCCGTTAATTGCCGTTCCTCTGTTTATAAGACAAAAAAGAATTTCGTTAATTTTAGGCGCAATAATAGCTTCCGGCGGAATAGTAGGAGCTATTTTAGGTTCATGGTTTTCAAAACATTATTTATATGAGCTTAAATCGTTTAAATATTTTTTTGGCTATCTCACTCTTTTTATCAGTATCCTGCTTATATATAAAATTATTTTAAAAAAAAGAAAACAAAAACTCAATCCAGTATCTGACAAAAATTTAAAATTAGAAGATAATACGATAAAAACTCTTGAAGTAAATTTCAGAAACGTAAAAATAAGATATTTTAATAAGGAATATAATTTTAATCCTATTTTTGCATTTATAGCAGGTATTATTGTTGCTATAATTTCGTCTGTATTTGGGGTAGGAGGAGGTTTTTTACTGGTTCCTTTTATGTCTGGGATGCTGAATCTTCCGATGATGATAGTTGCGGGAACAAGCGTTTTTTCTATACTTATTTCATCTTTAACAAGCGTTACAAATTATCTTTCGATGGGCGTTCATGTTTTGCCCTTTTTATTATTAATCTCGATAGCAGGTATAATTACAGGTTCTTTTTTAGGCCCTATAGTATCAAAATCAAAGTATGTTAAAGAAGAATATCTTAGCTACACGCTGATTGCCGTACTAATATTTATCGGTATTTTTTATATAGTTAAATAATGCCGATATTTTTTTAGGTAGCATTCCATCCAATATATTTCTCTGCTCTATATTTACTATAATCGCTCTTTATCTTTAAACGTTAGTTAATTTTTATAACTGCAATAATTATTGACATCATTTAATAAATAATATTAATTAATTGTATTGAATATAATAACAAAATATGTTATAAATATTAAACATATTGATAATAAAATGGTGTTTTATTTTTCTTATCATTATTATCAATCTATCTGTATATTTTTTTATATAAGTAAATAGGGTTAAGAAATTAACTACTGAATTTACATTAACTGCTAAATTAACATTAAGGAGGTTCAAAATGTCAGAAACAGTTTCTTTAAAAGGCAATGCTACATCGCTGGTTGGACCGGCATTAAATGTGGGAACTCAAGCTCCAAAAGTTATTGTTGTAGCTAAAGATTTAAAGGAAAAGGAATTGGGCGGCGAAAATGCAAAAGTTCAATTAATAATTACCGTGCCTTCGCTCGACACCCCCGTATGCGAAATGGAAACAAAGAAATTCAACGAAATGCTCTCTAAGTTCGAAAATATTGATGTAAATATAGTCTCTATGGATTTGCCTTTTGCACAAAATAGATTCTGTGAGAGTTTTAACATAAAAAACATTACCGTAGCTTCCGATTTTAGATACAAAGATATGGAAAAATATGGTGTTATTATAGGTGAAGGCGCTTTGAAAGGGTTAACCGCAAGAGCGGTTTTTGTTATAAATAAAGAAGGTAAAATTACATATAAGCAATTAGTTCCTGAAATAACGCAAGAACCGGATTATGAAGATGTGCTCAAGGCGTTAAAATAATTTTATTAATATATATTGTATAGTTATAATTTATATCTCAATATTTTATTAATATTTAATTTTAACTTATAAACTCTTATGACATCCGTCATACTCAGACTATCAAGCAGCTGAGTATGACGGATAAATAATAAATAATATTAAATTAAATGGATAAAAAAACAATTATAGAAAATATATTCAAAAAAAATTTTAATATTAATACCGGCGAGACTTGCCTTATATATACCGATAAAATTTTACCTGACGAAAATTTGTCGGAAAACGATAGACAAAGAAGAATTAAGCTTATTGATATAGCAAACGGCTTCAAAGAGATAGGAGCGAGTTTTGCTAAAATAAAATATCTGGAATACGATTCACTTAAAGAACATGGTACCGAACCGCCTTTTTTAATTTGGGAAACAGCTTTTGGCGACAAAATTACCGATTTTATTGTTAAAAATAAATTATGGGATAATATAAAGAATAAAACGCTAAAACAAAATGAGAAGAATTTCCTGTCAGAATTTATAAAAGCAAATAATGGCAGCTGCGTTGATTGCGTTATAGCATTGCCTAACTTTTCTACAAGCCATACATTATTCAGAGATTTGCTCACCAAATACGGCAACGCAAGATTTGCCAGTCTGCCTTTATTTGAAGATTCTATTTTCAGCACTGCATTAAATATTGACCCCGCAGCATTAGCAGAATTTACTCTGGAAATAAATAATAAGCTTAAAGATGCTTCGACTGTCAATATAACGTCAAATAATGGAACGGATGTAATGTTTTATATAAGAGACAATGGATTTATGGCGGATACCGGACTGCTTGACAAACCAGGAACATTCAGTAATTTACCTGCCGGAGAGGTTTATACCGCACCTTTAGAGGGGAAAACGGAAGGCAAATTTGTCATGGAATATTCACCTACTAAAAAATTAGACGAACCGCTTACTGTTTTTATTGAAAACGGTAAGGTAAAATATATCGAAGGTACCGATAAATTTAAAGCTCATATTATATCGGCTATAAAAGATAACGAACTGGTTTCGAATATTGCAGAACTTGGTATAGGAACAAATAAATCTGCAAAAAATTTTTTAAACATATTGGAAGCTGAAAAAATTTACGGTACTATACATATGGCTTTAGGGGACAATTCGTCTTTCGGAGGAAATGTAAGGGTTAATTTTCACGAAGATTTTATTCTGTTTAATCCGAATATCACGGTTACAACTCAATCTGGCGTTGTATTCAAACTGTAATCCGCTGTGAAAGAAAAAGAGAAAAAAGAAAGAAAAAGAAGAAAGAGAAAAAGGTGTCATACACCTCGTACGTTATTTTATGTTATTATTTATATATAAACATATATTTATACGACTTTTCCGATAATAATTTGATGCGTTAATGCGTTACTTCTGTTGTCTACCAAAGTTTTTTGAAGCGGATAAACATATTTCCTAAATATATCTTTAAGTTACCGCAAATGTATTGTAAAATAAATCATTCTCAAAGTAAGCTGCGCTTAACGCTATTTGCAACTCAATCGGCTATATTGATTAAATTATGATATTTATAAATAAGTTTATAATTAAATGCTGCTGACGGATAATTTGTTTTATTTTATATCATTTTTTGTATTTATTTTTGGTCTGATAATCGGCAGCTTCCTTAACGTTGTCATATATAGGCTGCCGGAAGGTAAATCTTTATTATTTCCTGCTTCATCGTGTCCTGAATGCGGAACGAAAATAAAATTTTATGACAATATTCCTATTGTAAGCTATATTATATTAAGAGGAAAATGTCGCGCTTGCAGTAAAAGAATATCCGTTATTTATCCCGCTATTGAATTACTGAGCGCTATTTTGTTTTATTTATTATTTATAAAATTGTTTTATAACGCTTTTTTTCATTTCAACATAACTTCTTATAATCTGCCCCTTTTTAAAGATTATTTAACACGCAGGCTACTGTTGTTTATGGTGTACGGCTTTTTTATATTTGTTCTTATTCCTATTTCTTTTATAGATTTCTTTCACCGTATAATTCCGGATTCTCTAAACATCACGTTGATTATAGCCGGATTTTTATTTAACATTTTTTTGTTGCATAAAGGGTTTTTGTTCCCTTTTGTCGGTTTTATCGCAGGAGGTTTATTTTTTTATCTGATAGCGGTTTTTTATGAATTAGTAAGAAAAAAAGAAGGATTGGGCGGCGGCGATATAAAGCTGATAGCCGGAATAGGCTCATTTCTTGGGATAAAAGGCGTTATTTTTACAGTATTTGCAGGTTCTGTTCTTGGACTTTTAGGATTTATAGTAAGCGCATTATATTTAAATATTAAAGACCGTAAAAGAACGACAAGCGAGCGCAGTAATAACGGGAATTTAATACAAAACGACGATAATTATGATAGCGGCTGCACCGGCAGCGACAATCTCCATAGCGACAACGCGGATTATACAAATGCTTTAGCGCATAATATAAATACCGTCAATAAAAATAATAATACCGCTAACATTAGCAGCAATAACAACGCGGGTTCAAAAATGAGTTCAGGGAAACGAGAATTAAACTTAAATAATAAAAAAGATGATAATTTCGCATCCTCTAAAATACCGTTTGGACCGTTTTTGTCAATGGCCGCCGTTCTATATATTTTTTACGGAAGCTATCTTATTAATATTTATATATATTTTATAAGAAGATAAATATATAGAAAATTGTTAAAAAACCTTAAAAAAACCCTTGACATAATCTTTCCCTTATAATATACTTATAAAACACTTCGAAACATGGCAGTTCAAAAACGGTTAAAACCGCAGCCATTCGCAAGATCGGTCTTTG
>JAKAQK010000079.1 GCA_021822625.1 bacterium
CACTGGATTAAATTAATTAAAATCTTAATTTTGATTGCAGATTAGTTAGGTAATTTAATCTTAATTACTGGTGCACTTTTATTCCGCCTATGTGGTGTATTTTAACACCGCCCGCAACAGCTATAACTTTTTTGTTAAATATTTCAGAAAGGCTTATTATACTCTGCACCATAAGCATATCGTCTTTGCTCTCAAGCATATTTCTCACAAAAGCCATATCTATTTTTACAAGCTCAAAAGGAAGTTCCTTAAAATAAATAAGCGATGAATAACCGCTTCCGAAATCATCCATTGCAAATGCGACGCCTATCTCTTTACATTCTTTCATAATTTCTTTCGTGTAAGTCAAATCCGTAAGAAGAGCCGTCTCCGTTATTTCTAATTGAAGAAGACCGGCTGGAACGCTTGGATATCTGTTGAGCGCATTTTTAAGTTTTTTCAAAAAATCCGGTTTTTGAATCTGTCGGGCTGAAACGTTAACCGATATTACCCATTCTTTGCCATTTTGAACCCACATTTCAAGCTGCTTAACGGCGGCTTGCATAACATAATCCCCGATATCTACTATAAGGTCGCTTTTTTCAGCGACGGGTATGAATTCGGAGGGAGATATAATATTGCCGTTTTTATCTATACGCCTTATAAGCGCTTCATAACCTGTAATAATTTCTGAGGCAATATCAACCTTTGGCTGATAGTACAGAATAAATTCCTTTGATGCAAGAGCCTCTTTTATAATTTTGATTTCTTTATAATAAGCTATAAGACCTGTTTCTTCGCTTATATCAAAAAAATTAATTGTATTTTTACCCATAGATTTAGATTTATATAATGCCTGATTAGCCATTCTTATCAGGGTATCCGGTTCTAAAGACAAATTATCGGCGCAGCCGCCTGAACATTTAGAGACGCCGGCGCTTATAGTAAACTGAATAAGATTTTCTTGAACATAGAGCGGCGCTGAAAGTTCTTTTTGAAGTTCCCTAATGCTAAATCTTAATATATTAATATCAGATTCTTTTTCAATCAGAAAAACAACGCCGAATTCATCGGCGCCTAGTCTGGACGGACAACAAGGGATAAAAGGCGGACAACAAGGGATAAAAGACATGGGAAATGCAATGTCGTTAGACGATTGTTCGCCGGCATACTTTTTAAAACGTTCATTATTAGACTTTACAAATGATAAAAGTTTTTTTGATATTGCCGATAATATATCATCGCCTGCCTGTCTGCCGTACTGTTCGTTAATAATCTGAAGGTTGTCGACGTCTAAAACAGCTATACACAGGGACTTTTTATATTTAGTGGCTTTAGTTTGCAGCTGTTTAATATTATGCTCAAAAAGTTCAAAATTTGGAAGTTTCGTTAAAGTATCATGCAAAGCTGCATATTTTATTTCTTTTAATGCGCGTTTTTTGTACCTGTCGAATTTAATTCTTTCTTTATGAAGCTCAAATTTATTAAGAGCGGTTTCTAAAAGTTTTACTACTCTTTTAATAAGCTCAATGGTTTTAACGGTGAACAGACCTGTTTTATCTGAAACAACGGCAAGCACGGCGTTAAGCTTTTCATCTTTATATATTGGAAACGTTGCCGCAGATTTCCAGTTAAATTTTTTCAAAAATTCTAAATTAGATTTAAAAAAAGGGTCTGCTAAACGCTCATTGCTAAAATGAACCTTGCCGTCTTTCCATGTACTTGTCGCAAGGGTCTGATTTTCAGCAGTATTTGAAATGTCTATTTTAATAAATTTAAGCGCTTCGCTGCCAGGTCCGTATGCCGCAAAGTATTTAAACACTTTATCTTTTTCGGGAGCGCCTATCCAGACTGAAGTAAATAATCCGCAGCCGACTATCGCTTTTGCCGTCTCGGAAAACAGTTCTTTCTCGTCTTTGCAGTAATATATAGCCTCCGCTGAATCGGCAAGAATTTTATAAAAAGCTTTTAATACGTCTTTTGCATTTTCGTCCTGCATGGTTTTATCGTCTGTAAGTATTGTATAGGCTGTATAATATATTATTTTATTATTTTATTATTTTATTATTTTATTCCTTAAGTTATATTACTGCTTAATATTATATATTATACACTATCGCTATAAATTGTCGAAACAAATTTTTATAAAATAAAGATATAGATATTGTCTTATTAATTGTCGAAACAAATTTTTTATAAAATAAAGATATAGGCGCTATTTTATGAATTGTAAAAACAAATTTTTATAAACTAAAAATATAGATACTGTCTTATTAATTGTCGAAACAAATTTTTATAAAATAAAGATATTGTTTTTTTAAAAATATATGATATAATATTAAAAAATATGTATATTAAAATATATAAATATAAATATACATATTTGTTATATTATGCAATATTTTAAATTAAGCAAAAAACTTAAGAGGGGTCTTTAATGAAAACAAATGAAAGTTTTACAGATAGGACGATAAGAATAATTATAGGCGTGGTTTTATTAGCTTTAGGCATTTATGAAATAGGTTCGTCAATGGTTTTCGGAATTATACTGCTAATAATAGGTATAATAGCGCTTATTACCGGAATTACCGGCTTTTGCGGATTATATTCTATTTTGGGTATATCGACTTGTAAAACGTGCAATATAAGTGAAAAATGAACATAGCGCAACAAAAAATTAGAATATAATATTTTATGTATTATTATGGCGTGTTCATACTGATTTTTTGACTGCCTTGCACTATTTTCGCATTAGAAGAAGGAGCCGACGATAAATTAGAACGAGATGAATGCGCCGATAATAACCCGCGTCCGCTCAATAATGCAACCGCTATACCTGCGGCACCCATTATCGGCAATGTAGGGTATCCGATTCGCTGTATTAGAGGTCCTGAAAGAAAAGTACCTACTACCGTGGCTATAGCTCCAGCGGCGTTATATAATCCCATTGCCGCTCCTTCGCTGAACGGCGCTAAATCAGCCGTCAATATAGTGCTTGAAATGCTCAGCAGCGGCCAAGCCAATATAATCATAACAAAGCCCATTAAACCCGGTATAATAGGCGGTATAGGCATAAACAATCCAAAAGCCAAAAGTGTAAATCCCAGCAGACGGGTCAGTAAAGACCATCTATAAACACGTTCCGCGCCGACACGTCTGGAAAGCTGCCCGCCTAAAGCATAAAGAGCAAGCGAGGCGGCTGCCGTCAATCCGTAAACACTGGAGGTTAAAAGAGGTGCGACGTCATAAGCCTTTTGCATAGCTACCGGAAAATAGGCAAAAAAAGCGGCTACGGCAAACGCAGCAGAAAACCATGATAACAGAAAACGACCGAAAGCAGTTTTTAAAGACTTCTTTATCTGTCGGAATCCGCCAAATGAAAGATGATGCGAAAAACGTATTAAATCACCGCCGAGAAGCTCCGCATGACTGAACTGCGCCATAAAATGCCAGTCTAATTCCCGCCGCATTTTTTGACCGATACCGTTCCGTAACTCATGATCATGATGCTGAGCTTTTACAGGCAGCCCTTTAGCGCCAATCCATAATGCAGGAAGTAAAATAAACGCTGCGCAGAGCATGCCAAGCTTAATATTTATAACAAAAATACCGGCAAGAAACAGACCTGCAACTTGACCGGCGCCGTTGAATGTCTGAAGCCAGCCGAGCCGCTGTTCCCATTCCGTCTTAGGGGCAAATTCTACTACAAAGAGCGTCGCTACCGTTGCTACCGCAGAAGTACCCACTCCGGCAAGAAAAATCAGCAGACACCAAATTAGTAAACCGCGTAAAAAAGGCAGCGCTGCCAGAGCGCCGATAAGAACAATAAATCCGCCGAAGAAAAGCGTCCGGTGTAAATGCTTCTTATCTGCCAAACCGCCCCAGAGCGGCGAAGTAAGAAGCCCGAGATTAAAGGCACCCATAACATATGCAACCCAGCTTAGATGATGACTTAAGGCAACAATCATAAGAGGGGTCAAGATAGGGATAAATCCGGAACTCACCGCCCCTTGCAGGGCATAAGCAATAAACCAAAGAGAAATCCAACGCCGCGGCGCACTTAAAATATTGATAAAACGCTCAAGAGATTGTTCTGTTAAGCGTGTTTTCAGATATGGTTTCGACTCCATGATTGCATTATCGTATCACGTAACTACAATTTTTGCAAACTGGGTTGACAGAGTTATAGAAAAGGTTCTTGTTAATAACTTCTGTATTTTTTTCATAATTAATGCCCCCCTAATCAACCAGTTACCCTTGTACCTCATACGGCTCAAACCCCGTCCGAAAGGACGGGGTGGTTGACTATTTCAATGCGTTAATATTATAACTGCTTTATAATTTATTATTATTTGGCGATTTTATTATTTTATTAATATTTCAATATTTCAGCGCTGTATGTTGTTATTTTATCATTTAAAATAAGATATAACAAACATTAAAAAACCCAGTATAATAATTATCCATCCCTGATATAATCGCAAGGCTCTTGATTTAAACAATTTAGACAAGGCAGCTCCAAGCTGTGAACCTATAACTGCGCCGACCATTAAAGGAATTAAATATATGAACGTCTTAAAAGAAAGCTTCATATATGCTAAATGTATAAACCCGCCTGCGACAGATGAAAAAATCATAGCCAGCACTATAGTAGAAAAGGCAATTCTTGGCGGAATCTGTTCAACTGCGGTCAAAAAAGTTCCGGTAATGCCTCCAATTCCTATACCTATAAAACCGGAAATAAACCCTGCCAGCATAGAAAACAAATTTATTATAATAGGCTTTTTAATATAATAATCATATGTATTGCCTGCCCTGTCTATTCTTTTTCTTTTTATATTAGAAATTATATGATCAAAATAAATAATCATAGACCGCAATCTTAAATCTATATCATTACTAGTACCGCTCAAAGTTTCAATGTTTTCGGCATTATTTACTTTTCCGTTATGCGCATGTGCGCTAACATCTTCTAAAGTATCAGCTTCTTCTGTATTATTATTGTTGCTATTATTATTGTCGCTGCTGCTATTGTTTTTATTGATATTGCCGTTGGTATTATTGTCGTTGTTATTGTTGTTGCTATTGCTGCCGGTATTATTGTTATTATTATTGCTATTGTTATTGCTGCTGCTATTGTTGTTGTAGTTATTGTTGCTGTCGATATCGCTATTATTATTATGCGCGCTATCTATGCTTTTTCTGGTTTGAACCCTCGTTGCCGTTAATGAAAATATACCTATAATAATAATTATAAAAGAAAAAATTCCTTTAAATTCATCCGTGTTTACATATTTGCTTAAGATAGAGCCTGCGACTGCCGCCGGTACGGCAAAAAGAACTATCATAAGAAAAAGTTTAAAATCTATTATTTTTTCCTTAATAAATTTAATCGAGCCGCCGGATGTGCTTGCTACTATCGTAAAAAGACTTAATCCGCTTGCTTCTAAAGGCGACATATGCATATAAAACAAAAAAAACGGGACAAGAAGTATTCCTCCCCCTATTCCTATGGTATTGCCTACAATACCGACAGACATTGATGTAATAAATAAGACTATAATAATAAATATAATATTCGGCATTAGTTAAATGAAACTCATTCATATTAATATTGTTAATCATCATATTAATATTGTTAATATTGCAATCTATAGTATATAATGCGAAACGTTTTTCGTATCCCGCTAAAATTTGCTTTTTTTCAGCTTCAGAAACATATCCAAAGCTTTTACTCCGGTAATTTTTCGTAATTTTTATGAAAAATTTAGTTAAACGAAAATTGTTTAACTATTTAACTTGTTTATTTTATTTTATTTTATCTTATTTTAGCTTGTTCTATCTTATATTGTTTTGACTTTTTTTATTTTATTTTATTTTTAGCTTGTTTTATCTTATATTGTTTTGGCTTGTTTTATTTTATCTTATTTTTAGCTTGTTTTATCTTATATTGTTTTGGCTTGTTTTATTTTATTTATCATATTTTTTCTTATGTTATCTTATCTTGTTTTATTTTATTTATCATATTTTTTCTTATGTTATCTTATCTTGTTTTATTTTATTTATCATATTTTTTCTTATGTTATCTTATCTTGTTTTATTTTATTTATCATATTTTCTATTATCTTAATCATAACTTGTTTTCTCCTATTGTAACATATAATAAGTTAGCTTTTTATATATTTATTAAGTATTTATCTAATTTTTAACGGCAGACTAAATATTTATTTAATTTTTAACAATAATCTAAGTGTATTTATCTAATTTTTAACAGTAGCCTAAAAATTAGGCAATATGACTAAGTCATTAATGTTTTTTATGATTTTTTTTTTCTTTATTGAGTTTGCCGAAATCTATTAACAGCAGTTGTGAAATTCTTTAATATAATTTTTTTAATTTGTTTAATATTAATTAATATAAAGACAATCTTAAAGTATTGCAGAGGTGAACTACCCCGCCCTTACGGACGAGGCTTCTTGGTTTGTTATCAGCGGCAACCCGCCGACTCCACAAGCTTAAAACCCAATATTTGATTTACGTTTAATACTCTGTTATTATAGAAAAAGTATATTATGTAATAAATTGTGTAATAAATGTTGTCTAATTTTTTTATGGATATGGTTATTAAAAAATATAATTTTATACGTTATGTCCTAATTGTTACCTATACTCTTGCAATCAATCTGTTATTTATCGCATTTTATTCTGCAAATTCCAATGCTGTTACTAATTTTAATTTAAATCATAATCACAATTATAATGCTAATATTATTACTAATAACAATACTGATATAGGTATTAGCAATAATAGGTTATTAAAAATAAAAGTTAATTCAGCCATTAAAAAATTAAAGAAAGTTATCAAAAACGGTACAAATAAAAATTCCGATACAATAACATTAAAAAAACTAATAGAATTTTCGCTTAAAAATCCTAAAATTGATTCCGCATTAAATAAAATTAAAGGGTACAGACAAAACATCAAAATTAATGAAAGTTTACCAGACCCCGTACTAGGTTTTACGTTTAATAATGCAAACGGATTTAATAATCCTGAAATAGGCACGATTTTAGGCAGTAATTATACATATTCCTTAAATCAGGAAATCCCTTTCCCTACAAAATTATTTTTAAAGAGCGGTATTGCTAAAATGCAATACAAATCTTTAAATGAAAATTTTATAGGAATTTCATTATTCACTATATTAAATACTAAATATCTGTATTACGATTTAGCTCTTACCGATAGCGACATAGCAATTATAAAATATGATTATTCGCTCTTAAGAATGCTTAAAAAAATAGTTGAAGAAAGTTATGCCGTTAAGAAAACAAATGCTACCGGTCCGGTGAGGCTGATGCTTGAAATGATAGATATGAAGTCAGATTTAATAGCTCTGAAAGCGAAAAGAAAAAAGTTCTTATTATTGCTTTCACTGATAACAAACAAAAAATTCAATTATATAAAAAATAATTTACATCCGCTGTTTCCGGCTCATATTTTATATTCAAAACTTAATTACAAAAAAATTTTAATCAAGGCGTATCATTATAATCCATATATAAAATCGGTAGGATATCTCTATAAACGTTCAAAACTTTCATTAAATCTCGCAAAACAGGGCTTTTACCCTAATATTTTTATTTCATTAAGTTACGGTTACAGATACTTTTATCCTCCTGCACTTGCCGCCGGCATCGGTTTGTCTTTGCCTATATATTTTACGCAAAAACAAATGCCCGATATTAAAAAATCAAAAAAATATTTGTTATCTTCCATTTATAAAAGAAATTGGACGTTTTTAAAAATAAAATCCGATATAAAAAATTCTTTAAATTCTATAAATAAATATTATAAATTATATATAGCAAATAAAAAATTATATTTACCGGAGTCTATATTTTTGCTTGATTTATACACTAATAGTTTTGAAGTCCGCCATTCTTCAAGTTTTGCAATGGTAGACGCTTTCAAAAAAGTGGTTAAATCTGAATTAAACGTATATAGATATAAAACTGATTATTTAAAAAAAATGGCTTTTCTAAAAGCCGTAATCGGAAAACTTTCTTTAACTTATAAAAAAATTGCCTATAAAAAATAAAATAAATTAAATTAAATAGTTATAGAAATAAATTCAAGTTATACATAACATAATACATATAATTTTAAATTGAATAAATCTAACTATACATTATTATTTATAAATTATTTTTTATAAACTATTGTTTATAACTTATTGTTTTTACAATAAATATAACTTATTTTTTTACAACAAATATAAATTATTTTTAAAATGAAAAAAATTTCTAAATTAAATAAACCTAAATATATAATTCTGTTTTTAATAGGAATTATAGCCGTCATTGTTGTTACTAATATTTTATTTATTTTTTCTAAACGGCAGCATATAGTCAGAAAAAAAATTATTAATAATATAGAAATGGCAAAGGGATATGTTCTTATAAACAGGCAGGAAAGAAAATTATATAAAATTAAGATTATATCTCCAAAAGAAATTGACATTTCCAGAAAATTATCATTGGCTGGAAAACTCACATATGCCGCTTCCTTGGTAAAAAATATTTCACTTAAATATAGCGGTTATATCGAAAAAATATATGCAGACAGACCCGGGCAGGAAATAAGAGCATTTCAACCTATTTTAGAGGTTTATTCTCCTACTGTTTTAGATGCTGAAAATGATTTTATTTTAGCCTATGAAAATTATTTAAAAATAGATAACACGGAATTTAAAATCGGTCACTTTAATTACAGCAAAAAGATTGCCAAGAGTTTTTATAACGCCGCAAGAACAAGACTTGTTTTAATGGGAATATCTTCAAGACGCATTAATCTGCTTAAAAAGAATCTTGCTGCCAAAACTAACATAATAATAAAATCTCCTGCGGGAGGGGTTCTTATCAAAAAATTTATTAATTCAGGAAGCCATTTTAGCGTTGGACAAAAACTTTTAACGATTGCAAATTTAGATACTTTATGGATGACTATAGAAATGCCGGAAAAATTCACGGCATATATTCATAGAAACAGGTCAGTCAGTGCCCATTTTGATGATATTCATGCTAAACATAAAGGATTTATTGTATCAATGTACCCATTTATATCCGCAAAAAACGACACGATTAAAATAATAATTGCATTTAACAATAATAAAAGATTTTTAAAACCGAATATGTACGGCAAGATAACTATTAAAACGCCGCCGGTTAAAATGCTTGCAGTGCCCGCTAAAAGCGTTTTTAAGATAGATAAAACAGCTTATGTTTTAATTAACGGAGGTAACGGCTATTTTATACCGCAAAAAATTATTACGGGTAAAAAGTATCATAATTTTTATCCCGTCATTAAAGGATTAAAAAAAGGCGAAAAATTTATAAATTCTTTAAAATTTCTTACGCTTTTTAAAAATTAAAAAAGAAAGAATATATCTGTTTGTCTTTAAAATTTTATTTTAATATTTGCGCTTGAAATAGTATTAAATGCTTTAAATCCATACGGGACTATCGTCTGGTAATTAATTTCGTATTCCAAAACAAGATATAGATTTCTTTCTATTTTAGTTGATAATTCGCTGAAAGAACTGTAAGAATTTCCGCCCATATTTGCCAAATATGCAGTTAAATCTTCCTTAAATTTTAAATTTTTATTTATTTTATAACAATACTTAGTATCAAACATTGCTGAAATACTTCCATAGTATTGCCCTTCTATTATTTTTTCCTGCCTCAATCCGGGACCAAATTCTAAAAAAAGATTTGACTTGTCGGATATTTTATATTTAACTCCGGCGCCTATATTTTCATTAATTACATATTCAAAACCGGTGGATATATTTCTGTCGTACCTTTCCTTTCCAAAAAAATATAGCCAATCATTAAATTTGTATTTTGAGTATTCCTGCAAAACCAATCTTAAATAGCTAAGTTCGCTGTAAGCTTCTATGTAGGTATAATTAAACCTGAATTCGTGAAACCACTTAGATTTTTTGTTAATATATTTTATATAATTTCTGGTGTTTAAACTTATAGACGGAATTGTTCCCGTAGTGTTCGACAGACCAAGACTTAATCCTATTTTAATGTTTTTAGTTAATTTAATAGCGAAAACATTTTTTACAGACATTAAATTAAATAACAAAAAACCAAATATAAACAGAACTGCCGTAAATACTGTAAAAATGCGCACATATTTATTGCACAGACATAAATATTTAATATATTTAATTTTTAAGCGTATTTTCCTTAATAATTTAAATAAATGGGAATGCGTCTGATTTATTTTATTTTCGCTCCTATAACGTTTTCAGAGTTTTACAATTAACGTTACGATAATCAAAATTAAATAATTAGCATAATCATAATATTGATTAAATAATTAAGATATTGAATTAAATAATATATATCGAGAT
>JAKAQK010000080.1 GCA_021822625.1 bacterium
CATTATCGGTAATTAATAAATTAAAATTATACAAACTATCGTTAGATAAACTTTATAAAGCTATAGAAAAAAAGAAAAAAGAATCAAATAAATTAAATTATAAAATTAAATATACGGATATAATATTAAAAAAATTGAAAATAAAAATTAAAAATTCTAATTTTATCGTTACACGGCTTTTAAAGGATATTTTCGCAATAAATGAAGAAAAAGATGCCGGTATAATAAACTTATCCTACAAAAACAGCAATTATGTTATTTCTAATTATATTCTAAAAGATTTGCTTAAACATGAAGAATATAAATTAAATAAATTACTAAAACGCGATGAAAAATTTGCTAAGATTAATAAAGAAATAGCTGTCGAAAGAAAGAAGCTTAAAAAAGAAATCGGCAGTCTGTCCGAATCAAAATCAAAATTAAAAACAATTATTGCCGCTTCTCAAAATTATTTGAATAATATTAATAGGATGAAAATTAAACAATCGCTCGCAAATAATAAAAACAGTAGATTTTTAAAGAAGAAAGTTATAAAATTGATTCATAAAATTAAAAATAAAATGAAAAGCAAAAGCCGTCATGATATAAAATTTATTGTTATAAAGTAACTTCATAAGAATAGGAATCTCTATCAGTTTATTTTAACCGGTGATGCTACATATTGATATTTGGAGGAATTTAATTGAAAAATAAAAATGTTTTGCTATTTTTCGTTCTGGCTGCGATATTGCCGTTAATATTTCCTATAAGGTCCTATGCGGCAGTTAATGCAGACAATATTGTTAAAACATATATAAAAAATGCCGCTCCGGTCAAGACATCGCAGCGTAATAAGAAAAATACAAATATATCTGCAGCTGCGTTAAAGAATATTAGACTGTTTTCTAAAGTCTACGCTTTAATAAAGAAAAATTATGTTAAAAGCGAAAACTCCAAAAAATTAATTTATGGCGCAATAGAAGGCATGGTAGCGACGTTAGATCCGCATACTTATTTTTTAACTAAAAGCGAATTTAAACAAATGAAAGAGGAAACTACCGGAGAATTTGTCGGCATAGGAATAAAAATTTCATCAAGAAATAATCATATTGTAATTATTTCCCCTATCGACGGTACTCCGGCTTACAAAGCAGGAATCAAAGCAGGGGATATCATAGAAAAAATCAATGGAATATCGACTTTTAAAATGGGTATTATGAAAGCGGTTAAGCTGCTTCAGGGTAGGCCGGGAACTAAAGTCGAACTGTCAATTATGAGAAAAGGTTTTAAAAAACCTAAAACATTCATAATAGAAAGGAAACGTATTTTATTAAAAAGCGTAACTTATATGGTTATGCCTGATCATATAGGTTATGTGAGAATTTCAAGCTTTCAGGCTCATACTAACAGTCAGCTGTTAAATGCGCTTAGCATATTAAACAAGAAAGAACGCGGACTTAAAGGTCTAATAATCGATTTAAGAAATAACCCCGGAGGTTTATTAAATCAAGCCGTAAAAGTCTGCAGCGATTTTATTAGTAAAGGCGTAATAGTTTATACTAAAGGCAGAATCAAATCTCAGGATGAAACATATTATGCGCTGCAGCAGCATCTGCAGCCGGATTATCCTATAGCGGTGCTTGTTAATGCAGGAACTGCAAGCGCTGCAGAAATTACATCCGGAAGTCTTCAAGCTCATAAAAGGGCTGTCGTTATAGGGACAAAAACATTCGGAAAGGGTTCCGTGCAAACTATTTATCACCTGCCGGAAGGCGCAGGCATAGGTTTGACTACTGCTTTTTATTTTCTTCCCAACCATGTTTCTATACAGAATACCGGGGTCACTCCCAACTTTATCGTCCATTCATCTAAAGATTTTATATTTGTGAAGCCTTTGCCAAAATTAAGAGAAATTGATTTAAGACACCATTTTAAAAATCCGGAAAGTCCGAAAATTAAAAAGGAAATAAAACAGAATGAATTGCCTGTATATTTCAAAAAAGACAATCAGTTAAAGTTTGCTTACGAACTTTTAAAAAGCTGGAGTACTTTAAAGAATTATTAATCTGCATAAATAATTTTAATATATATGTCCAACGATTATAAAAAAAAAGTAATAATAGCTTTAGATTTTAATAATATTGCAGACGCCAAAACTTTAGTAGATAAACTTGAAGGGGAAGCTTATATTTACAAAGTCGGGCTTGAACTTTTTTTAAACTGCGGCAATGAAATTTTGCTATTTTTAAAAAAATCAGGGTATAAAATTTTTTTAGATTTAAAATTTTACGATATTCCGCATACTGTATATAATGCCGTAAAATCAGCCGGATTATTAGGTGCGGACATAATAAACGTGCATGCTTCCGGCGGAATAGAAATGATGAAAGCGGCAAAAAAAGGTCTCTCGGAAGCTCAGGAAACAGTAGGCAAAAAAATTGAACTTTTTGCCGTTACCGTTCTGACTAGTTTTTCTTCAGAAGATATAAAAGAAGTCTTTGATTTTAATGACAATTCTGCTCATACGCATAATGGAGAGCCGGAAAATACAGCCGAAAGTATTGCGCTGCATCTCGCCGGTCTTGCCAAGAAATCCGGGCTTGACGGCGTTGTCTGTTCTCCTCTGGAATCTCTCGGTATTAAAAAAATGTTCGGAGAAGATTTTAAAACAATAACCCCCGGCATCAGGCTAAAAGAAAATGATATAAAAAAACAAAACTCTTTAGAAAAAGCAAATTCTTTAATAAACCGTCGTGATGACCAGAAAAGAATAATGACGCCGTCTGAGGCATTTAGAAATAAAGCGGATTACATTGTCGTCGGCAGACCGATTACCCGCGCTGCAGAACCGCTCGAGTCGCTTAAAAATATCTATAGTGAAATTTGCTAAATCGGCTGATATATTTTAGACTGGGTATCGCTATTTTTTGTTGTATCCTAAAATATTTACAAGCATATCTAACCCGTTTGGGCGTATTATTATTCCTTTTTTTCTATGTAACTCGAATAATTTAATTTAATTACTTCATTTAAATAAAATAAAATAAAGTTAACTTAACTTAACTTAAATTAAATTAATTTAAGTTAACTTGAATTAAATAAAATTAAATAAAAAATAAAATTAAATAAAATTAAATTAAATTAAATTAAATTAAATTAAATAAAATAAAATAAAATAAAATACAATACAATACAATGCAATACAATACAATAAAATTAAATAAAATTAAATAAAATAAAATACAATACAATACAATAAAATAAAATTAAATTAACTTAACTTAAATAAATAATGTTATTGTTGTTATAAGGATGATATGGAACTTAAAATATATGGGACGAATACGATAAAAGAAGCTATCAATTCAGGCAAGTTAGTTTCGGATATTTTTATAAGCGAAAAAAAGCATAAAAACGGTCATATAGACAATGCTCTGTTTAGATTGATAAAAGAACGCAAATTAAATATGAGCGTCAAAAATGAACAGTTTTTTATGAAAGAGTTTGGAAGCGAAGCATTAATAAAAGGGATTGCGGCAGTCGCGGATTATAATGAAGTTTTTTTTGAAGACGTAACGGTCAAAAATGCAGGAAAGACCGATGTATTTTATGTCATATTAGACGACATTAACGACCCGCAAAATTTAGGTTCAATAATAAGAACTGCAAATTGTGTCGGGGTGGATTGTATTATTTTGCCTAAATCCAATTCTGTTTTTATAACTTCCGCAGTAGCCAATGTTTCTCAGGGGGCTGTTTTTTATTCAGACGTCGTAAGGGTTCCAAATATTGCTAGAACTATAGAGAATCTAAAAGATATGGGTATCTGGGTTATAGGACTTTCAGGCGAAGCGGAAGAAGATATATATTCTTTTAAATTCGATATTCCCGTTGCTATTGTTGTAGGCTCAGAAGGCAAAGGATTGAGAAGACTTACGCAGGAAAGGTGCGAGAAAATATTAAGCATTCCGATGGCGGGAAATATCACTTCGCTAAATGCTTCAGTCAGTTTTGCCGTTTCTGCGTACGAAATTTTCAGGCAGCGGAATATACATTAAAAAAAACTTGACAAGAATAAATTAGTATTGTATTCTTAGTAGAATATTTATTTATCTAAGTGTTTAGATAAAAATCTAATTTTAACGTATTACAGTTTGTATTGTAAATTGTATTAGAAACAAATTGTAAAAGAAGTAAGGAGAAGTGTATTATGAAGTGCCAAGGAAAAGTTAAGTGGTTTAATGACAGTAAAGGGTTTGGATTTATTGAACAAGAAAACGGACAGGATGTTTTTGTTCATTATTCTGCAATTACGCAGGATGGTTTTAAAACCTTAACTGAAGGTCAGAGAGTGGAATTTGAAATCACTAATGGAGCAAAAGGACCTCAGGCTGTTAATGTTTCTAAGATCTGAGTTATTTATTGCCCTTAAGTTTTTTTAAGTTACTCAAGAAGCCTTGTAAAAATTGATAAGCGATATTATTTATTTCATTCAATTCAAAAAATCACTGATTTAAAATTATATGTAATGAATGTAAATATATAGTTTAATTTAAAGGCGAAATTTTAGTTGTCGGTTAATCCATTTTACCCCAGTAAATTAAATTTATTGGGGTTTTTTATTTTAAGCTATTTTTTTGATATATAAATAATTATGTTATTATATTAAAAATTTATGATAATAAAATAATAATTATATTAACTATATAATAATAGAGACAGAGTTCATTAGAGAAAAATTTTAATTATTCGGCAGTATCAAATCGGGAGGATATTAATTGCTATATCAAGAAAAGATGAGAAATATTGCGGTAGTAGCGCATGTTGACCACGGTAAAACAACTTTAATAGATAAAATGCTTAAGGAAAGTTCCACGAGCAGAGATTCGCAAATGCTGCCGGAAAGAGCTATGGACAGCGATGACCTTGAAAAAGAACGCGGTATTACAATTTTGTCTAAGTGCACCGGTTTAAATTATAAAGATTACAAAATCAATATAGTAGATACCCCGGGACACGGCGACTTTGGAAGTGAAGTAGAACGGGTTCTCGCAATGGTTGACGGGGTGCTTCTTCTTGTAGATGCATTTGACGGTCCTATGCCCCAGACAAGATTTATTTTAAAAAAATGTTTTGAATATAACCTAAAAGTAGTGCTTGTTATTAACAAAATTGACAGACCCGGCGCAAGACCCAAAGAAGTCCTTGATATGGTCTATGAGCTTTTTATGGAGCTTGGAGGCGAAGACGTCAACTTAGATTTTCCGGTTATATATGCTTCAGCTAAAGAAGGTTACGCTACTGCCGACCTTGAAGAAAATATCGAAGAAGTCAAAAAAAACGGTCTTACGGCGTTATTTGATGCTATCGTAAATTCTATTCCGCATCCTGCTATATTAAATAAAACAGATTTAGAATTTCTTGTAACCAGCATAGGGCATGACGATTTTTTAGGCGCTACGGCTATCGGAATAGTCAAATCCGGCAAATTAAAATCTAACGACCAGATTTATTTATACAATATAAATGAAGAGTTAATAAAAACAAGACCAAACAAAATATTTGTGTTTGAAGGTCTTACAAAAATAGAAACAGATGAGATTCAGGAAGGCGACATTGCCCTCGTTGCGGGCGTTACCGGCGTAAAAGCCGGCGATTATTTAGTTAAAGATAAACCTGTTAATCCGCTGCAAAGAATAAAAATAGACGAACCCGTTATACTTGTTAACTTTATTGTAAATAAAAGTCCTTTTGCCGGTAAAGAGGGTAAAATGGTTACTACAAGGCAATTAAGAGAGCGTCTCTATAAAGAAATTCTTAACAATGTAGGATTAAAAGTTGCAGATACAGGCGATGAAACTGTTTTTGACGTATACGGAAGAGGACTGCTGCATTTGTCCATCCTCATTGAAAAGATGAGGAGAGAAGGTTTTGAATTTGCTATTTCCAAACCGAGGGGCGTTATAAAAGAGATAGACGGCAAAAAGATGGAGCCTTATGAACTGTTGTACATTACCATAAAAGATGAATTTACGGGTCCTATTTTAGAAAGATTATCCGGAATGAAGGGCCAGCTGCTTGATATGACAAAGGATGATAAAGGCATGACCTATCTCGAGTTTAAAATACCTTCAAGAGGCATAATGGGGTTTCATAATGAATTCCTTACTATGACTAAAGGTACGGGTACGATGCATCATAATTTTTATAATTTTGAAGAATACGCTTTTGATATTTCGCCAAGAAAAAACGGGGTTATGATTTCAATGGAAACAGCGGAAGCAAATTCTTACGGTCTTTACAATCTGCAGGATAGAGGCAGTCTGTTTGTGAGTCCGCAAGATGAGGTCTATGAAGGCATGATTATAGGGCAGCATTCTAAACCGGGCGATATTACCGTTAACCCGTGTAAGAAAAAACAGCTGACTAATATGCGTTCTAAGGCTTCCGATGAAATGATAACTTTAACTCCTCCTATTAAATTATCAATAGAATATGCTCTTGAGTTCATAGAAGACGATGAGTTGATTGAATTTACGCCAAAATCTATAAGGCTGCGCAAAATACTGTTAACTGAAAGCGATAGAAAGAAAGGTAAAAGTTTGAAGTCCGGCGGCAAATAAAATAAAGATAATTTTATTATTACATTAAATATTATGAGAATAAAAGTTTGCGCAATTCAGATGTCGCCGTCATCAAATATTGACAAGTCTATAGATAAAGCACTTTCTTTTTTATCTATGGCTGCAAAAAATGGGGCAAATATCGTATGTTTTCCAGAGCTTTTTCTTAACGCATGGTTTGTTCAATCTAAAGACGACGGTAAAGCGGAGGAAACTTGTAAACTTGCAGAACAGCTTGACGGCAAAATAATAAATATTATGCGGGAATATGCCCGAAGATACGGAATGGTCATAATAGTTCCTTTTTTTGAAACCTATAACGGTTTATATTTTAACAGTTCTGCCGTTATTGATGCCGACGGTGAAATTTTAGGCGTTTATAGAAAAATATATTTACCCGAAATACCTAATTATTATGAAAAATCATATTTCTCAAACGGTACTGAAATACCGGTTTTTAAAACAGAATTTGCTACAATCGGTATTCAAATGTGCTGGGACAATTTTTATCCGGAGATATCCAGGTCGCTTGCTATTAAAGGGGCAAATATAATTTTTGCTCCTACGGCATCGGCGTTTAATACGAACAGCAAGTGGTTTTTAAGTATTTCAGCCAATGCTTTCGTAAACGGCGTTTACATAGTTAGAGTCAACAGGGTTGGAAAAGACGGCGGACTGGATTTTTACGGTAAGTCTTTCTGTTCCGCGCCTGATGGTTCCCTTGTTGACGATTTTGCCGGATTAAACGAATGTATTCTCATTTATAATATTGATACATATGAAATAGAAAGGGCAAGAAAAGTCTGGCCTTTCCTTGAAAACAGAATAGGCGGGATATATAATGTCCTATAAAAAAATGTATCTTTTTCTATAAAATAAATTTGCGCGCTGCAGTTATATTTATTATACTTATTGCATTGTTTATATGAATGTTATAAATATTATCAATCTGAAAGATATATATTATAAGAAAAATGATATTAATGAGATAAAAAATAGAGATTTATTTAATTATGTCATAAACCAAGTATTCAGCATTCATCTTGAAGCGTCTAAAACAAATTGGAATAGAAAATTATTTGAAGATGAATTAAAAAAAGAAAATTCTGTTTTCCTTCTATCTTATTTTAACAACGACGATTTAAAAGAATTTACTATAAATTCGCAGATAACTGGTTTTATAATTTTTTATGCCGTATTAGACGAAATGCATATTTTGGATATAACGGTATCTAAGACGATGCAGAACCGAGGCATAGGAAGCTATTTATTAAATTATGCTATTTATAAATTTGCCGATAAAAATATTAAATTTATATTCTTAGAAGTTAGAATTTCTAATTTAAAAGCCATAAATTTATATAAAAAACTTGATTTTAAAACGTTTATGGTCAGAAAAAATTATTATGACGGAGTTCAAAAAGAAGATGCTTTATGTATGGTCAAAGAATTAGGCGGTTAAAAGGTTTATGGAAACAAAAAAAATAATAAACGAAAATTGCGAGGTAACCGTAAATTTAAAGATTAAAGATACTGAGAATACTTATCTTTTAAGAATTAAAAATAATTTTGCGACGCAAAGTTTTATTCCCGGACAATTTGTAATGCTTAAACATAATAGGGGATGTTCTGACCCTTTACTGGCGCGCCCTTTTTCAATTTTTAGGAAATTTAACGACAATGAATTTGAAATTTTATACAGGGTTTGCGGCAAGGGTACAGATTTATTAAGCAATATTAAAAAAGGAGATTTTGTGTCTATAACCGGTCCGTTAGGTAACGGATTTAATACTCTCTGCGATTTTCAAGGCTTGAAAAACGCTCGCGGCGAAAAAATTATTAACAATATACATGTTTTAATCGCCGGCGGTATAGGCATAGCGCCATTATTTTCTTTGCCTGATTTTATAAGAAATAAAGGAAGGAAAGGGAATGAGCCGATGTTAGGCCCTGAAATTAAAGATAGTGCGGATAACGATAAATTTATTTTATATTACGGCAGCAAAACTGAAAAAGAATCGTATTTTAGATATAGTATTCATTCAGACTATGATGAAGTCTACTTTGCGACGGACGACGGTTCTTTTGGATATAAAGGCAGCATAGTCGACCTTTTGTTCAGCAATATAAACGATTACCGCAATCAGAATGAAGAATCTGCAGAATTGCTAAACGTAAATTTTTACGCTTGCGGACCAAAACCTATGCTTTCGTATTTAATAAATAAATTCAGAGCTCACAATATGTTGGATATGTCAAATTCGGATATATTAAATAAATATGCTGTGCAAGTTTCACTTGAAGAGCATTTTGCATGCGGAATAGGAGTTTGCCTTGGATGTGTCGTCAAAATAAATTCTGCTGATTCTGCCCGTTTTATTTTTAAAAGGGTATGCAAAGACGGACCTGTTTTTAATGCGTCTGAACTGTATAATTATTATTAAATAAACGCTAATTAGTTAAAAATTATATTTTTTTAATGCGAAGTGTTTAGCATTTAATTAATATGGAGCATTCATTTTTGCTTTTTGCTTGTTGCTTTTTGCTTGTTGCTTATTTATTGAGGACGTTGCAATTTCTTATAACTCAGGGATATATTTGTTGATTTTTGATTGATAATGATTAATTTCTAATTAGAATTATTTCCGCAAGTTAAATATTTATTTAGTATTTACTACTATACAATGGAAGAAAAAAAATCAAACCTAAAAGATATCGGCATGTCCGTCAAATTAGGCGGTTTATCTCTTAAATATCCGGTAATGCCGGCATCGGGAACGTTCGGATACGGAGAGGAGTTTATTGAGATTACCGATTATTCGCTTTTTGGTGCTTTAGTTACTAAGGGTATATCTTTAGAGGCGTCTAAAGGCAATGAAATGCCGCGTATCTGCGAAACCCCGTGCGGATTAATTAATTCTATCGGTCTTGAAAATGTCGGTTTTGAAAAATTTAAAGATGAAAAAATTGATTTTTTAAAAAAATTTAATATTCCGGTAATTGTAAATTTTTTTGGCAAAAGTATCGAAGATTATGCGATTATGGCGGAAAAACTATCGTGTATCGACGGAATATCCGGACTAGAAGCTAATATATCCTGTCCAAACGTAAAAGAAGGGGGCAGAGCTTTCGGAGCTGACCCTGAAATAGTTTATGAAATAGTAGCATCAATAAAAAATTGTTCAGGCCTTCCGCTGATAGTTAAACTAACCCCGTTAGTCACCGATATCGCTTTGATTGCGGAGGTTGCCGAAAAAGCCGGAGCGGACGTTATTTCATTAGTAAATACTTTTCCGGCTGCAAGCATAGATATACATAAAAGAAAATTTAAATTAAGCAGGGGATACGGAGGACTTTCCGGACCGGCAATTAAACCGATAGCGGTTAAATTAGTCAACGATGTTTACAAAGCCGTCAGAATTCCGGTAATAGGCATGGGCGGCATAAGTTCGTGGGAAGATGCCGTAGAGTTTTTTATGGCAGGCGCTACATCTGTTGCCGTAGGAACCGGCGCGTTTAACAATCCTTATCTTATACCTCAAATAACTTCCGGTATTAAAAAATTTTTGCAGGAAAATAATTTTAGCAATATTTACGATATAATAGGCATAGTTAATAATTAGTCGGTAATTAGTTAATAATTAGATAAATTTTATTTTACAAATTTAATGCTATAAATTCAATTTTAAGAATCGGACGGAATATTCTTCTTATAAT
>JAKAQK010000003.1 GCA_021822625.1 bacterium
ATTTTTTATTTATTTTTTATTTTATTTATTTATTTTACAACTACCAACGATTTATAATAATTTATTTATTTTTTATTTTATTTATTTATTTTACAACTACCAACGATTTATAATAATTTATTTATTTTTTATTTTATTTATTTATTTTACAACTACCAAGGGTAATGTATAAGTGGACGGCGTTGAAATGCATTTCATTGATTTTTTTAATTTAATCATATGGTCCAAAGACATTTTTCCCAACATCATATATTTAATAACAAACAATACATCGTTAGCCCTCAAGTTCAATTTTTTATATGACGTTTTATAAAGATTTGAAAATTCTTTAAAAAATTCTGTAGTCGGCAAAAGAGTATCTAATACGGGATGAAACAAATCATAATATGAATAATCGGTAATAGTAAGCTTGCTCTTTAATTCATTAAATAATTTAGTTCCGGGAAGCGGCGTGAGAACAGAAAAAACAGGCACGCTTATTTTTAGCCTTTTAACAAAATTCATCAATTTTTCAAAATCTATTTTTGAAAAACTTGGCGATACTATAAAAGATGCCGTAACGGCAACATCGTATTGCTTCGCAATATAATAAGCTTTTTCATTCATTTCTGACGAGTTATCCTTATGAATATCATTTAACGTTTCATCATCCACACTCTCAAACCCAATAAAGATATTGGACAAGCCTATCTCTTTCCATTGTTTTATAAGTTCAGGATGCTTAACGATAGTATCGCTCCTTGCCTGAATTGTATAAAGTTTCTTTATCTTTGCTTTTTTTATAAGTTCCCCGATAGCCTTTGCTCTCCTGACATCGCTGAAAAAATTATCGTCCGTTACTAAAATATAGTCCTCTTTTATGGATTTTAATTCGGCGACGACTCTTTCCGGAGATTTGGATCTGTATGTTCCCCTATAAAAATTCCATACACTGCAAAAGTCGCATTTAAAAGGGCAGCCCCTGGCTGTTTCAAGACATGCTAATGATGTTCTTATACCGAGATAATATTTTTTTCTGTATTCTGCGGTTAAATGCCTTGCAAAAAAAGGAGCTTCGTTAATATTTTTTATCAGACTTCTCTGTTTTGTTTTAATCTGCTGTCCGGTATTGCTGTCGCAATAGGCAATGCCGTCAATAGTTGCAAGGGACGTTCCTGAGGTATAAGCGCGCAGAAGTTCAACAACGGTCACCTCTCCTTCACCTATGACAACGGCATCAATTTCTTTTATATTAAAATCGATGTGATAAACGGAAACATGATGACCTCCGACAAACACAAACTTTGCCCCATAATTATTTTTAACCCTCTTCGCAAGTTCAATCACTCTATAAACATCCGGAGTAAAAGAGCATGAAAAACCGTAGGCATCCGGTTTAAAATCTTTTATAGCCTTGTCTAAATATTTATCAGGGTCTTTACCTACGGCTCTTAAATCGACTATTTTTACATCGTGGTTGTCGTTTAAAAGGCTTCCGCCTATAGCTTCCAACCCTGTAGGCTCAATTAAAGCAACATTATTTAAACCTACCGTACTTTTGTTATCCGGTTGAATAAGCAAAATCTTCATAATTAACACCCTTTATTTATTATTTATTTTTTATTATTTATTTTTTTTGTATCTTCGTATTTATCGTATATTCACATCACTATTATTATATTAAATATACCACATAAATATAAATTAAAAAAGATTTAATAATAAAAATATCTTAATTTTATTTATATTTTATTTGCAATATTAAAAATATTGATTTATTTGTTTTTTTATGTATTTTTTATTGACAAACTTAAATAAATATAATAAATTAATTTCATATAGTTGACTGTTTTAGTAATGTATTATTTATAATAATTAAAATAAATTAGATGAATAAACATCGCCCGGAAAAAAATAATTATAAAAAAAGCAACAAACTATTCAAATCTGATAACTCTGAAAACTATATAAAAAAATATATACCTGGCAATGACGAATCTGAAATGCAGATTCAGAAAAGGAATAGAAACCGATACGGAAAAGATAAAAAATATAGGGATAAATTTAAAAGAATTGCATATAAATGGCTGCATTTTTTTAAAGTATTAGGCCCGGGTTTTATCGTAATGGTAGCAGATATGGACGCCGGTTCCGTTACTACCGCCGCTGTCTCGGGAGCGCAGTGGGGTTACAAATTAGTGCTGATGCAGATAATCCTCATTCCTTTTTTATATCTTATTCAATCAATGACTTCTAGACTTGGGTGTGTAACAAGAAAAGGTCATGGCGAGTTAATAAGAGAATACTACGGTTCAAAATGGGCTGCTTTTTCGACTGCTCTTTTATTTCTGACAGTTTTTGCAGCATTATTAACAGAATTTTCAGGAATAGCGGCAAGCGGCGAAATATTTAATATTCCTAAAATATATTCTATAGGGTTCAGCGTTCTCGTTTTGCTCATTGTCGTTTTTAGAGGAAGTTATAAAAAAGCGGAGAATGTAGCGCTCATTTTTGCATTGTCTGGTTTTGTTTTTATTCCTGCCGCAATTTTTGCCCACCCAGACTTACATAAATTAGTATTCAACGGTCTTATAGGTTCTCAGCCGATTTTTAACAAAAATTATGCCTTTTTAATAGCGGCCAATGCCGGCGCCGTTATAATGCCATGGATGATATATTATCAACAGAGCGCTACGGTTGATAAAAATTTATGCAAAAATGATGTGAAATTGGCAGCTACCGATACTTTAGTCGGAAGTATAGCGACACAGCTTCTTATGATTGCGGTAATAGTTATGACTGCGGCTACACTATACACACATCATATAATCCCTTCATCCGCTAAAGCAATAGGACAATCGCTTATTCCTCTTGCGGGAAAATATGCGGGGCTTCTTTTCGCAGTAGGATTATACAGTTCAAGCGTCCTTGCAGCTTTCGTCGTGTCCATGGCTTTTGCGTGGGCAGCCGGTGAAACATGGGGATTTAAACACAGTTTAAACAATAAATTCAAGGAATCAAAAATATTTCATTTTTTATATATGGCACTAATTATTATGGCTGCATTAATAGTACTTGCGCCTAATATCCCGCTTGTAACTTTAATGGTGGATGTTGAAGCATTTAACGGTTTTGTTCTTCCAATTGTGCTTGTGTTTTTAATATTGCTTGCCGGCAATAAGAAGATTCTTGGCGAACATGCTTACTCAAAAGCAAAATTGGCTATAGTAGCATCAGTAGGTTTAATAATGGTTGTTTTTGGTATAATTACGGTTCTTCCCCAAAACTGGCTTTAATTCATGCAAAAAACTATTTTATTTGCGATTTCGCAACCATAGCCGCCCCTATTAATCCTGCGGATTCGCCGAATTCCGATTTTATAATTTTCAAAGATTCAACCGATACTTTCAGCGCTCTTTTTCTTATTTCTTTCTCTGCTATTTTAACTAAATCCGGCATGCCGTCAATAACTCCTCCTCCAAGAACAATCATGCACGGATTTAATAAGTTTATCGTGCTTATAATGCCATCGGCTATATAACCAGCAGTTATATGCACAAGTTCTCTTGCTGCTTCGTCTTCCAGCATATAAGCTCTGCTAATTGCTTCCGGTGAAATATTATTCACGTCTCCGGCTGATAATTCTATCAGCATTTTATATTTGTCAGGATTTTGAACTGCTTTTTCAACGGCTATTTCTGCAATTCCCCATCCTCCTGCATATGCTTCAAAACATCCGTTATTTCCGCAATGACATTTTCTTCCGCCGGATACTATAACGGTATGTCCTATTTCACCTGCCGAACCGTTACAACCTTCAATAAGCCTATTATTAATAACCAATCCTGAACCGATGCCCGTTCCTATAAAAATACATACCAAGTTTTTAACGCCTTTACCGATACCTGCTTTCCACTCTCCATAAGCTATTGCATTTACATCGTTCTCTATTAAAACGGGAATATTAAATAAATTTTCAAGTTCTTCTTTTATGCGAACATTCCTCCAATTAAGATTAGGAGAATATATAATGATGCCGTTCTTTCTGTCTATTTGTCCCGCAGCGGCAATTCCGACGGCTTTTATATTTATATTTTTTATACCTGTATTTTCTGTTTCATAACCTTCACTTTGCTCAATTAATCTTTTTATAAATGTTTTAATCTGCTCTATAGCTTTATCTGCAGACTGTTCAATAGGCAGCGACTTAAAACTTAATAATCTGCCTCGTACATCTACTATGCCGAATCTAATATTTGTACCGCCGATATCAATACCTAAATATTGACCTTTTTTATCTATATTTTTATTCATTCTTTTAGAACTATCTTAAGCGAATTAAATTGAGTTAAGTTGTTGAATTGAAATCATTTATTAATTATGAACTGCTACTCTGCCCTAATATTACTAAATATAAGACTACATTCAACTTAACTTATTCTTATTTTATTATATTTTTGGAGATATTTAAATATTGAAATATATATATAAAAATAAGTATAAGTAAAAGATTTAATAACCTTACATTTATGTATATCGTTAAATATGTATATTGTTTAGATATATTATTCAGCCGGGTTTAAAAAAAATGCAGCTGTAAACATAGGCGATAATAACACCTATATCATACAGCTGCATTTATAGCTATTAATTTACTCAGCTTAATATTAAATTAAAATAAAATATTATAACGCTGAAAGCGGGATAGCGTTAATCCATCCGAAATTAGTTCCTATTATCATAGTTTTACCTATAATAACGGCATCCTGAGGTCCATATCCTCCGTTATGCGCATTATATTTGCTTATTATATGCCCGTTATTTTTGTTTAATACAAATATAGTTCCGTTGCCGGTCGGAAAATAAACTTTATATCCGAGTAATACTGGCGCAGCTTTCATTCTGATGAGTTTCTTGCTCCATAATATTTTACCGGTTTTCAGATTAATCGCATATGCTTTTTTTGTAACTGGGCTGCCAGTGTATATTATTCCTTTATGTATCATAGGAACAGCATCTTTGTTTCTTGGCGGCACAGTCCCTGAGCCCAATATTTTTTTCCAAATAATGTGTCCGTTTCTTGCGTTTAATGCAATTTCTTCGCTTCTTGAAGTTCCTGCAGTTAATCCAGGAATTTCAATCTGATTGACTACAATACCGCTTTTTGATACGGCAGGAGAACCGTCGCCGCTGCTTGATGAAAAACAATGGGCAGGCGCTACAGTCCATATTAATTTTCCGGTATTGGCGTTAACGGCATAAAAATGATTAGGATGCGTGCCGTTAGTGAATATAATATTTTTGTATCTTGTTGCAGACGACATACTGACAAACGACCTTATATATATTTTCCATAATAATTTGCCTGTCGTTGCATTTAAACCATAAATATGTCCATCTCCGTTTCCAAAAATAAGTTTGTTATGGTAATACACAGGCGTAGGCATATCTTCGCCTTTTGTATGGTATTCCCATATAAGTTTGCCTGTTTTTGCATTTAAAGCGTAATACGCGCTTACGTCGACGCCTCTAATTACATGAGAATGCGGTTCTGCAAATTTTATAGCATGCGAATAGGCGAAAACCGAGTTGCCTGCGCCGATATAAACAATTCCGTGAGCTACAACAGGCGTACCCATAAGCTGATTTAACGCATTAAATTTCCAGATAAGTTTACCGGTCTTTGCATTTAAAGCATAGAGATAATCATTGTCGCTCGGTACATAAACAACTCCCCTGACAACGGATACTCCAATAGGAATACCCATAATATCCCTTACCGTCGTCGGATTAAAATACCGTTCCTTAAAAGCCCTCTTGGACATATTGGCAGGAATAGCTCCAGGAACTCCGACAGTCCAATATACATCTAAATTGCTGCCATTTTCATACACGGGATTATGGTCGGAATTCATAGCATACATTGTCCAATTTGCAGGATAAGTATTAGCAAATGATTTGGATGGCATCATAAACGCCAATACCGCAAACAAAAGCGCAAACACGAAACTCATCCGCAAAAATGACAAATTAATTTTTAATTTCATTTGTGTCCTCCCTTTTCAGTTTGTATTGATTTTTAATTTATATTGATTTAATAATTATAATTTAATGACTATGTCGTTTAATAATTGATTTAATAATTATAATTTAATGACTATGTCGTTTAATAATTGATTTAATAATTTTAATTTAATGACTATGTAGTTTAATAACCGATAATTTCACGATTAGTAGACAATTAATAGACATAGATAAAATACTCCCGCTCTTTCTTATGGCTATAAACTTCACGCTTAAACAATTTGATTAAATCATTTACATTATGTTAACTAACAAATTATAAAATAAAAAAAAATATTAATTTTAAATTCCATTTAACTCTAATTAGAATTGATTCTAATTAAAGAATAATTTTTAGTTTTGATAAAATTAAATTAATTTAATGCAGCATCGCAACATTTGTAATTAATAGTAATTAATGTCGCGTTAACTAATTAAAACAAGCGTAAAATTGAAAGTTTTTTCTTTATTTAATTAAATATAGCAGAATAAAAATTGAATTTATAGACAATACGCACTACAATTTATAAGACAATAAGCACTATAGAATAAATTAGAAACCGTTTATTATTGCCTATAAGTCTGAACTCACAAAAAGTAACTTATCAATAATATAAATTAAAAATATAAATTAAACAAATTAAATAAATTATTTTTTAAAACATTTTTGCAGCGGTTATATACCCTTCCATTATTATTTAATTATTATATCAAAAAAATAAATTTGTCAAGTATTTTATTGCTTAAAAAAACAAAATTTACTTAACTTAACTCTTTTAATGCTCTATATTAGAAACGTTAGGAACTAATATGACATTGGGATAAACGGCAAATGCAGGCGAGAATAATGCGATATTTTCGTATAATATATTGGCAATTCCTTTAATGGGTCGACTGAGCCTTTTCGACTCTGTTTGCAGAGCCTCAATAGATATCCTGACGTGAATATCACGTCAGGATATCATAACGCACATAAGGGGTCCAACCTTGATTGTTAAAACATCGACATTAACACTCTTAAAATATTTTTAATTTATATTTTTCTAAATTTATTTTTTAATTATTTTAATAGACTTATTTAATTTTTTCTTTGAAATGTTAAAATGAGGAATGAGCATTAAATCTTTTTTGAAATATTTTGCTTTATTCCGTCTTAAATCCTTTTTAACATATTTTTCTATTGCTTTTTGAATATCCATGATATTTATAACTGATTATGTTTTATTGTCGATAGGCTAGAAAGGCTTATTTGCTGTATGGTGCGAAAGGGGGGAGTTGAACCCCCATGGGTTGCCCCGCTGGATTCTAAGTCCAGTGCGTATACCAATTCCGCCACTTTCGCAATACTGCATGAACTTACAGTTTTTATATCTTTTTATACCTATATTATACCAATAATAACATATATTGAGAGATTATAGTAATATACCATGCTACATTATAATAACGTGAATAATTAAAAATAACTAATTAATATAATTAATTAATATAATTAGAAGATTTTTCCAGAAAAGTTACATCCTAAGACTGAAAAAACCGAATAATAGAATAACTTATAAACATTACAAATAAATTTTAAACCATATCAGAAAATTATTTAAAAAACATTTTAAATTATATCAGAATAATTTGATAAAGAAAAGATATAAATAATAAATAAAAGACATTAAATTTGTATTTGCTCCAATTGCGGAATTGCATTAACTAATCGTTATTAATGCATTAATTAGTTGACGTTTTTGTTAAAAACCAACTGACATATAAACAAAATAATATAAAGGAATTTTTACCTCGTTGGATAAATCTGGCAACTTTATTTATGAAAGCGCGTCCGTATCATTTCCTGTTACACAGGAAATATAATTGATATACATGAAAAAAGGTAGCATCAAATTTTCTCAATAAAGAACAGACTATTCACATCCAACCGTAACTATAGGAAAGACTGGGCATAACAATGAAAGAGGAAATTATATTAACATTAACACGCCTGCTTTAGCTTCCGTTAGATTACATAGGAAAAGTATAAAATTTATTGACAAAAGGTGATATAATAAAATATTATAACATTATAATATTATTTGAAAAATAAAATATTTAATTTGCCTATTTATTTTTATATTATAAGAAAGGAGGCTGTGTTATTATGAAAAATAATAACGAAGAAATAATTTCTTTAAAACAGGTATTTAACGATATAAATTTTATAGGAACTAGACCAAGCGGCGAAATAATTAGAAAAAAAATAGACGAGATTATTGCGTCCGGCAAAAAAGCGATAATAGATTTTGACGAAATAGAGGGCATTACTCAAAGTTTCGGTGACGAAATTATTGGAATATATGTTAGATTTTTCGGTGTTGATTATATAAAAAAGAATATACAGGCAATTAACTACAACGATGAAATAAAAACGATACTTAATTGGGTTGTCAATTATAGCAACGAAATGGCAGAACAAGAGATTAAAAAATGTCGTTCTTATTCGACGAATGAACCTGCGTTATGCGTTTCATAAAATCGTTAAGCGTATGTTTTATTGTTTCATAAGGTAATCTAACCACCACAACGCTTCCGTCCCATTCATGCTCGAACGATTTAGATTCAATATTATTGCCATTTTGCATCAATGAACCATTTTTCGAAATTATCCATAATTTACCATTATAATATTTTATCATTTCAGAAATTACATATAGACCATAACCGGCATTTTTTAATTGACCATACAGTTTATAATACATTTTGCTTTTCGTTGTGCCGGTAACTCCTTTTTCTAAAGCTTTTCTTATAGCTTCTTCATTGCTATTAATTTCTTTATATTTTCCTGAAATTGTTTTATAAAATCCAACTCCAGTATCTATAATGATTATTTCAATTTCTTTTATATTAGGGAATTTTTGCGCACAACATACAACATCGGTTATGCTTTTAGCGTGATCGATCGTATTGGTTAATAATTCTCTAATAATATATTGAACATATTTTTTAACTTCTTCGCCTTCAATATCAATAAGTTTAATAAAATTTTCCGCAAACAAATCTGATTCGTCTCTATTGTCTGAATTAAATCTTTCAAGAGGCAGCGTTGTGTCAGAATTTAATTCTCCAATAATTTTCGTTAAGTATTTATAGCTTTTTGATTTTGGCGAAAGAGGGACTATTTTTAATTTATTGTGTTCTAATAATAATTTAGATTTTAGAATCGCCCAAATAGAAGGATCTATAAAATTATCAAATTGGGTTAAATCTATTGTAGAATTATTAGAAATATATTCTATAAACCATTCAATATTTTCTGTTCCTAAATAATTCATATACTTTTACTTTTTAAACCTGTTTAGTATCATATCGGCATAAATAACCAAAGCTATCTATTGAGCGGTTACCTTTATCTTTTGTCTTGCAGAAGTATTGATAATGCTTATTATCAAACATAAACCCGCACCATTAAACTCGTCCGCGCATCTAACTAACATCTCATATTATTTTATCCTAAAAAACTGTATGCGTTTTTTATGCAACATTCGTTAAAATTGATTAATTTTATCCAAATTAAGAAATTATAAATTATGTAAATAGCAGGATATTACTTGAAAGGGTTATTCGCTGCGATTCTAATTGGCGGGGCCGACGGGGATCGAACCCGCGACCTCCGGCGTGACAGGCCGGCGTTCTAACCGTCTGAACTACAGCCCCGCATTGTAAAAAGCATTGTATTTGTGATTATATAATTAAATTTTGACAATGTAAAGAGGTAAATATTTTTAAATAATCTTTTTCTATATTTAACATATATATTTTTTAACGCGTAAAGCTATGTCAAGCGGGACTACTTTATATTCTAAGGCTAATAATATCGGGAATTAATATTTATATGTGTATTTTAATATTCTTTAATACCTGAATAAACGTCAATAATGCTAAGAAATGTATTTAATAAATGGTAGGCGGAGCAGGGTTCGAACCTGCGACCCCCGGCTTGTAAAGCCGATGCTCTAACCGGCTGAGCTATCCGCCCATATTATACTTATATTTTATTATTTATTGGGAGTTTTTTACGGTTTTAAACCCAAGAACTACCTTAAACTTGTTAGATACGCATCTGAATTGTTATCCAAGGTTTTTAAGTCTGACGCACTGTTTCTTACCCTTTCGAAACTGTTTAACGACAGACCATAGAGCCGTAAGCTTGCTCAATACTCACGAGTATGTGCCTTACATCTTAAAGGTTCTCTTGAATAACTGCTGATTAAATATAATTTAATCTCCTCTTATCAACTTATCAACCGGCTTTTACAAGCCTGCGAATTTATCCGCTGGCGGTTGACAGATTTATCTATTCTTGTTGCTTAAAATACGATTTTTTATTGGAAAACAAACCCTCGTTCTTTTTAAAAAGAATCGAGGGCGAATTTATGTAAATAAACTAAATCATATTAATAATTACTTAATTATATGTGATATGATTTAACTTGTTTTACGGTTACTTTCCGGTATTAACGGCTTCTTTAAAGGTCTTACCTGGTTTAAACTTAGGAGACTTAGATGCTTTTATCTGAATCTCTTTACCGGTTTGCGGGTTTCTGCCTTTTCTTGCGGCGCGTTTGGCAACTTCAAAAGTTCCAAATCCGACCAATCTGACGCTATCACCTTTTTTAAGAGCAGCAACAACAGACTCGACTGCTGCATTTAATGCCTTTTCACTGTCAGCTTTAGTAAGTTTAGATGACTTTGCAATTGCATCTACTAACTCAGCTTTTGTCATAAATTCCTCCTTCATAAATTATAAAATGATTTGTTTAATTTTGCTTCCATGCTGAAGCTCTTTTTTCTTTTAAATGCTTCAACACCAGCATATTAATAAACTATTACTAATATATATATGTTTATTATAAATATGTCAATAAAAATCTTTAATTTTATGAAATTTTTTATAAATTTAATAGTTCATTTCAGTTGGAATTAGACCCTGTTTTACCGGATAAATCCATATCTTTTTCATAAAGAATAATCGGCATAGAGTTATTTAATATTACATCGTCATTAATTACGCATTCTTTAATGGTAGAATCAGTCGGAATTTCATACATTATATCAAGCATTATAGATTCTAGAATAGCTCTTAATCCTCTTGCTCCTGAACCATGCGTAATTGCCTGCTTAGTAATTTCTTTAATAGCTGAATCAGTAAATTTAAGCTTAACATTTTCCATATCGAAAAGTTTCTGATATTGCTTGATTAAGGCATTTTTAGGTTTAGTTAAAATTTCTACCAGCGCTTTTTCATCAAGTTCTTCCAATGCTGCTATAACAGGAAGTCTGCCGATAAATTCTGGAATAAGTCCAAATTTAAGAAGGTCCCTCGCCTCTACTTTCTTGACAATATCATAAGAATGCGTTTGCTGTTTTTCCCTTTTAATATTTGCGGTGAATCCTATCGGTTGAGAATTCATTCTTGTTTCTATTAATTTATCAAGACCGGTAAAAGCGCCTCCGCATATAAAAAGAATATTAGTTGTGTCTATCCTTAAAAACTCCTGATGCGGATGTTTCCTTCCGCCTTTTGGGGGCACATTGGCAACCGTACCTTCTATAATTTTTAAAAGAGCCTGCTGAACGCCTTCCCCTGAAACGTCTCTTGTAATAGAAACATTATCGGATTTTTTTGCTATTTTATCTATTTCATCAATATATATTATACCTTTTTGAGCTTTTTCAACATCATAATCGGCATTTTGAAGCAGCGATAAAATAATACTCTCCACATCCTCTCCGACATAGCCGGCTTCCGTTAAACTCGTTGCATCGGCAATAGCGAAAGGGAGCTCAAACATTCTCGCAAGCGTCTCTGCCAATAATGTTTTACCGCTTCCGGTAGGACCTATAAGAAGAATATTACTTTTTTGCATTTCTACATCATTGAAAGGATTTTTGTCTTTTGATTCTTTTAATCCTTTATTTTTTTTTAAAGCTGCATTATATTCAATTCTTTTATAATGATTGTATACCGCAACGGAAAGTATCTTCTTAGCTTTTTCCTGACCTATCACATACTGGTCTAAAAAATTTTTAATCTCTGCCGGTTTGTAAATCCGCTCTTTATCTTTTGATTTTAATTCCGCAGCATCGGGAATTTCTTCTGAAATGATATCATTGCATAGCTCTATACATTCATCGCATATATAAACTGACGGACCTGCTATGAGTTTTTTAACTTCATCCTGTGACTTTCCGCAGAAAGAACAGTATAATTCTCTGCCGCTGCTGTCATCATTATTATTTTTCTTAGCCATTTTAATTACCTCTTTATTTTTTATCTTTACTATTTATTTCTTTATCTGCATCCTTTTTCTCAACCACTTTGTCTATAATACCGTATTCGACGCTTTGAGCTCCGCTCATATAAAAATCTCTTTCTGCATCATCCTTAATTTTTTCTATAGACTGCGATGTATGAAAAGATAAAATTGAATTTAATTCTTCTCTCATTCTTAAAATTTCACGCGCCTGTATATCAATATCTGTAGCTTGACCTTGAAATCCTCCTGACGGCTGATGAATCATTATTCTTGAATGAGGCAGAGCAAATCTTTTTCCTTTCGTGCCTGCAGCGAGTAATACTGCTCCCATACTTGCGGCTTGCCCCATGCAAAGTGTCGAAACATCCGGTCTTATATATTGCATCGTATCGTAAATAGCCAACCCCGAAGTTATAACGCCTCCAGGCGAGTTAATATAAATACTTATATCTTTCTCAGGGTCTTCCGATTCTAAAAATAACAGCTGAGCTATTATAAGATTTGCAAATGTATCGTCAATTGCTTCGCCTATAAAAATAATTCTGTCTTTTAATAACCGCGAATATATATCGTAGGCTCTTTCACCTCTGTGTGTTTGTTCAACGACCATAGGGACTAATGACATATTTAGTTTCTCCTGATTTCTTATTTGATTTCTTGATTGTTTGCTTATTAATTAATTTCTTGATTGTTTGCTTAATTAAATTCCTAACTATATTTTTTCTTGATTAATTTCTTAATTATTTTCTTAATTAATTACTTAATTGCTTTTTAATTGCTTTTTGATTGTTTCTTGATTAATTTCTTAATTATTTTCTTAATTGATACTATTACTATTATGATATTGTACTTTTATAACTATTTATTTATGTTATGTATTACCCTTAGCAGCTCCGACAAACCACTAAAAAGAGTAATAAATCCTGATTCAGATGCAAATTGACATCTATCATCCATCTATCTATCTATCTATGATTTATCGTAATTTATCGCTTACCTATCTATATTATAATTATATATTATACATAAGATATCTTATTTGCAATAATAAAATTATATATTATTTCTTTAATCAAGTAGTTTTTGAGATTTTATATTATATATAGGTTATCTTATTTGCAATAATAAAATCATATATTTTTTCTTCAAGCAAGTGGTTTTTGAGATTTTCATAATTCTCTTTATCATTTGCATATAATTTTTTTATTTCTTCAAATTCTAAACCTGACTCTTTAGATGTCTGGCGGTAAAAATCTTCTAAGTCTTTATCGCCGATTTCTATTTTTTCAAACTTTCCTATGTTTTCCATTAAAAGATAAGATATAATATCTTTTTTTGCCATAACTTTCAGTATATTAAACATATCCTGTTTTTGCTTATCCGTCATTGAAGCGTTTTTATATTTTTCATCCTTCATTAAGTTTTCAAATCTGGCTCTTGCGTCCTGTTCAATCATACTTTCCGGTATTTCTACCGGATTATTTTTAATCAATTCATTTGTGATTGATTCAATTAGCGTTTGTTTCTGTTTTTTATCTTCGTAAACTTCCAGTTCATCTCTTAATTTTTTCTTAAAATCTTCTACGCTTTCAAAATCTCCAAAATTTTTAAGTATATCTTCGTTTAAAATCGGCATAATTTTCTTTTCGATATTTTTAATTACGCCTTTTATAGTAACACCTTTTTCTTTATCGACAAATTCAAAGCTATCGCCTATTTTTTTACCGTTAAATGACGACTCTAAGTCCTTCTCGGAAGTACCGGAATTGATATTCAACGTATAATCTTTTGCGCTGTCGATAGTATTGTTTTCAGAATCTACGGTAACATAATCTATATGGACAAAATATCTGTCGTGTTCGTTGATAGTTTCATCTGGGTTTAATTTAACCGGTTCAGACATTCTTTCAAGCAGGTAATTAATTTCATCTTCTAAAATCTCTTCCGTAATTTCTCTTTTTTCAACTTTTTTAATTTTTAAATCTAAATTAACGCTTGATATATTCGGTAGAACTTCAAATCCTACTTCATATGTATCTGCCGGTAATTCTTTGTCGACGGATGGATTGCCTGCCAGCATAATATTTTTGTCGCTAACTAACTTTTTAAAGGCATCATTCAGCACATCCATTTTAGCTTCTTCTAAAAGTTCTGCTTCATGAAACTTTTTAATTACGGAAATTGGAGCTTTACCTGGTCGGAAACCTTTTATATTTGCTTTTTTAGCAATTTCTTTTAATTTTAATTCAAGAAGGTTATTAACTTTTTCAGCATCTATCTGTATTTTTACCTTTCTTTTTATAGGAGAAATTTCTTGCACTACAAGTAAATCATTGTTCTGCGCTATATCGATATGCCCTGCATTTTCTTCCACTATTGAAACCTCCGGATAGTTATTCTTCGTTTAAATATACTTACCTTATATTATATACAAGTTTAGCTCTTTATGAGTAATTGCATTTATTTGTATTTAGTTATATTTATTTATATTACGCTTATTATGACTTATTGCTATCCGACAAATATCGGTCTTTTAGACAGCATATCGCCAACGTTAAGATTTCTAAAAGGCAAATCTTTGGTCTGTTCTAAAATTTCTTTAACAAGCGCATCTTTCGTCATATTTTCAGTTTTTCTGTCTCGATATCTGTTTCTGACGGATAATAAATTCGAGTTTTTTTCTTTTTCGCCTACAACTAAAATATACGGAACCCAATCCTCTTCCGCAAACATTATTTTTTTACCCATGCTGAAATCTCTATCGTCAATATCAGTTCTTATTTTATAAGATGAAATGTTTTTCATTAATTCCGCGCAATATTCCATATATTTTTCAGAAACAGGTATAATCCTGACCTGCGTAGTACTTAACCATAAAGGTAAAACAGGAATTTCCTTTTTAAGCGCTTCTTCTAAAAGCAGATACATCCATCGTTCGATTGTTCCGACTGAAGAATGGCAGATTGTGCATCCCTCTTTTTCGCCTCTTTCGTTTACAAAATTTATGCCGTATCTTTCCGCATCGATAACGTCTAACTGAACGGTTGAAAGCTGACACGAACCCCCTATGGAATCAATTCCTTGAAATTCGTGCTTTAATGCCCAGTAATGTTTCATTTTAGATAGACTTTCAATTAATGCCGGTTTTTTGGAATATTTTAAAAGGCTGACCAATTTATCTTTGTATCTATCGTAATATTCCTTAACTATTCTGAATACCACCGCATACTCTATATTAATGGCATCCGCCAAGTCGGAATACTGTCTGTAAAGTTCCTGATATTCATCGAATCCTTCTTCGATATTGCTGCAAAAACTGTGTATGTCCGGCATGGTAAATGCTCTCAAACGTCTTAATCCTGAGAGTTCTCCGCTTCTTTCATATCTAAAGCTTTTTGAATATTCATAAAATCTCAAGGGCAGCTGTTTATAGCTTATCTTTGCATCTTTAATCATGGAAAACAAACCAAAATCTCCTGCAAATCGAAGCACAAATTCTTTTGTTCTGTCAAAAACAATCGACGCCGAGTCGTCTTTAATTTTTTCGTCAGGCACCATTATGGTATAATGCCTTTCATGAAAAGATTCGCCTTGTCCTTTGATATCAGGCTTGTTCCAATTATATATCAAGGGGGTTTCTATTTCCATGCATTTCAGTTTAACTAATGCAATCTCTTCAGCCCAGTCAGAAATAAGTTTATACAACAAAGTTCCTTTAGGATATAGTCTTAAGTGTCCAGAGTCAGAATTATCTTCGTGGTCTGCAATTTCAAGACGCCGCATCGCTTCGACCGAAGGGGGTTCCGCGCCTTCTTTTACCTTAAATTCTTCAAATGCTATAAACTTTTTTAAAGAAGGATACTTATTTAATATGTCGCTGTCTAAAATATTTTTATCGTTAATATCTATTGGTATTTCGCTACCATCCGGATTTAAAATAAAAAACTCGCTTTCTACCTCTTTTGCAATATCGTCCCTGTTTTTAGCTTTTGCAATTTTGTTATTAACGGCGTTAACGTCCGATGTCCATGCCTTATTTACTGAAGAAGAGATTATATGCCTTGAAGATTCGCTCAGCGGATGACCCTTGCATGCGATAGAAAAACTTTTGTACCAGCCGAAAGGCGCCCGCTCTATCCGCACGTGCGGCAGCGCATTCTGAAGTTTGTTTTTCAGTCCGTCTAATATTTTTATGGCGTCGGACGGTCTTCCCAAGTCATTTGATAAGTGTGCATAAGGATATATTATGATAGTAGGGGGTTTCAGTTCATTAAAAAGTTTGTCAATTTCAATAAACGCTAAATTAATAATCTCATCAGGTTCTGAAGCGTCCGGGCTTTCTATGGTGGAAAAAACTACCAATGAATCATTAAATGCGCTATTTTCATGAAGACTTTCATCTATTTTCTCGGCCATCGGGGTTTTTCCGGTAAGTCCGTAGCTAAAATTATCTGCGTGGATAAGGAGTAATCTCATATTTTTATGTATTAATTTTTTTTATTATTCTATTAGATTAAATTTAATAGACTATATTATATTAAATAGACTATATTATATTAAAATTAAATAGATTATATTAAATTATATTATATTTGATTAGACTATATTATATTAGATTGCATTAAATTATATTCTAAGATTAAATTATATTTGATTAGACTATATTATATTAGATTGTATTATATTATATTCTAAGATTAAATTTTATTTAATTAGACTATATATTATTTATATTAGATAAAACCATATTATATTAAAATTAATTGCTGCCGCTCAAAAAAAGGCGTAAATATTCCTGCTTATTCTTTTTATAAAATCAAATACATTTTACATTTTTACAGTATTTGCGGAAAAGAGACAATAAAAAAACTGCCGTGCTCGCAGGTTTCATAAATATTATACTTATATAAAAAATAATTTGCAAATAAATTAAACTTGCAAACAAAAAACCCGCCGTTTTTATTTAAAACAGACGGGATATGTAAAATTGATATTTATTATATTATCGTTATTTGTATGTATATGGAGATATATACAATAAGAATTGATAGTTATAATATTTATAGCATTTATAGCGCTATCTCTGCATCGGGTATATTTATATTTAGAGTTAAAAATCGTTGGGCATAGATTCAATCTCTTTTGCGGTGAAAACAGGGCCCTCTTTACAGACATAAACGCTGCCTATATTGCATCTTCCGCATTTTCCGATGCCGCATTTCATTCTGTTTTCAAGAGTTGTAATAATATCTTCTTTATTAAATCCCATTTTTTCTAAGGACTTTAAAACAAATTTTATCATAATAGGAGGTCCGCAGACAACGGCTACCGCATTATCGCCTTTGACAGGCAATTCTTCAAGTATAGTAGGAACAAAGCCGACCCTTCCTTTCCAATCCGGCGTTTCTCCTCCCGGGTCTACCGTAATTACAACATCGGTATTGGCGAAAGCTTTCCATTCTTCAATTGCATTTTTATACATTAAATCCATAACAGTTTTCGCACCGTATAATACCGTTATTTTTCCGTAGTCATTTCTTTCGTCTAAACAATATTCAAGGATTGATTTGACCGGCGCCATTCCTATGCCGCCTCCGATAAATATTATGTCTTTGCCTTTCATTTTACCCGTATCAAAAAAATTACCGTAAGGACCTCTAAAACCTATGCTGTCTCCTACATTTAAACTGTTGATACCTGAAGTAGCTCTGCCTGACGTTCTAAAACTGAATTCAAAAAATTCCTTTCTTAGAGAAGACGAAGCAAACCCGAATGTAGATTCCCCCTCTCCTATGCAAGAAAATTCCCCGAATTGACCTGGAAGATAATCGATGCTCGCACCGTCAACCGTTAGTCTTACCGTTTTTGTATCAGGTGTTTCCTGAATTATTTCTTTAATAACCGCCAGCTTAGGCAAATAAATGTTTTCCATTTCAAATCCCTATTAATTAATTATATGTCTTAATTGATTTTAATTTAACTTAACCTGCTTTATATTATCTATTATAAGATTAATTAATCCCCTGCTGAACTTTCCATAAGCGACAATTCCGAAGTTATTTCTTTTAAATCTATGTCTTCAGGACAGTTTCTTGAGCATCTTCCGCACCCTACGCACAAATATTTATTAAATTTTTCGTTATATATTTTAAATTTATGCATAAGTCTCTGTCTGTATCTGTCCCCCTGCGTCACTCTGGGATTGTGTCCAGACGTATGCAGCGTAAATATTCCAAATTGGCAGGAGTCCCAGTTTCTAATCCTTTTTCCCTTTTCATTAGTTCCTTCATCCTGAATATCAAAGCAATGGCAAGTTGGGCAGGTGTATGTGCATATACCGCAACCGATACACGATAAAAATTTTTCTTGAAAATAGCCGCTCGTAAAATTCTTATCAAGAAAACCTTGGGTTTTTTTAATGTCAAATGCAGCCTTCCAGTCTTTATCGGCAGGAAATGTTTCTTTTGGAATTTCTTTAAACAAACCGGCGTTCTCAGAACTTGAATTTATAAGCTCCAGACCTTTTTCCGTAATTACTTTGGCGTAATAACCGCTGCCGCCTTTTTTAAGCAGAATATCAGAACCGTACGAACTCTCCGGTGACAGCTGAGCTTCTGTGCAAAAGCAGTAATTATCCGGCTGAACGCATGCAATAGATATTATATATAAATTTTTAAATTTTTCATTAAAAAATTCATCTTTATAGTCCCAGTTAAAAACTTTTTCCATAATAGGTCCTGCACCCGCATCGCATGGTCTTGAACCGAATATTATTCTCTTTACGCTTTTTTTGCGGCTGCTTTCGCTGCCGCTGCCTATCCCGCCATTTGCACTGACGTCCGTCTCGCCGTTCCCGACGGTATTTTCTAAGGGGTCTAAGATATTAATATTACTGCCGGAAATGGAGTATTCAAATAATGTTTCTGTTTTTGGAAGTAAATATTCTTTAAAAGACAGTTTAGAAAGCAGTATATTTAAATCTGCATCTTTAAAATCGTTTATTTTATCATAAAACGTATCACCGTCTTTATCTTTCGGAGCTATTACTTCGTTATTCTGCGCAACTAAATTATTTACAAATTTTTCTATGTTGTCCGAAGAAATTTCATAATATTTTTCTTCCATAAGCTGTTTTCTCCATCAAGAATATTAATTTACGGAATATTTCCGTATATATCTTTTATTTATGTTTATTTATTTTAACTTAAATCGAATCAATTTAAATTTACTTAATTTAACTCGGCTTATTTTAAATTTATTTAAGCCTATTGCATTGAATTTAACTTTCTTTAAACCTATTATTTAATTTAAATCTGCTTAGTTTAAAGCTATCTGAACTAAATTTACTTAATTTAAATCGCTTACTTTAAAGCTATCTAAGCTAAATTGACTTAATTCAAATCTGCTTAATTTAAAGCTATATATTTTAATCCTTTATTCATTGTTCTTAATTCTTATTTATTATTTATTATTTTATATTTTATATTTTATATTTTATATTTATTATTTATTATTTATTATTTTATAAATTCATTAAAATCGTTAGCGTCAAATGTGCCAAAAACCGGTTTAGCATTTATATCGATACCTGATTTATAGCCAAATTTCTCAAAGACGTCTCTTGCCATTTTCTCATTTACAAGCATAAGCGGGATATTCACGGGACATGCCCTTTCGCATTCGCCGCAGCCTATACATCTGCCGGAAAGATGATAAGCCCTAATCATATTCCATTGAGCATTGCCTGTTTCTTCAATATTAGTTTCAATCCATTGCGGCGTATTTTTTTCTACTATGCATCTTGTGCAGTAGCATAAAGGACAAGCTTGCCTGCAGGCGTAACATTTTATACATTTTTCAAATTCTTTCTGCCAAAACATATTTCTGTCTTCAACACTCATAGCATCGAGTTCTTCTATTTTCGCATAAGGCTTAATATCTCCATTTATTTCAAACGCGGGTTCATCCGACTCTACAAGTTCATCATAAAGTAAAGGGGTATGTACCTCGCACACTAAACATTTATCATAAACGGTAGATTGTTTGACGGCATCTTCACCTTTGTCAGCCAAATTTTGCTTCACAACTCCGCGGCATTCAACCCCAATAATTTTTATATTATCTCTTGAAAGTTGATATTCTTGAATCAAAGTATTGACCGCTTTTTCATCGCATCCTTTAACGACGATACCGATCTTTCCAAATTTTTTTACTTCCGGTTTTTTTAAGAAAACAGCTAAATCCTGAACGCAGTGAGCATTAAAGGATAATTTAGATACATCGTTAGGCTCGGTTATAAAAACAGAACGCATTCTTAAAGGATTTGACCCTTTAGTAAAACCTATAATTAAATTTACTTCTTTATTTTCTAAAAGTTTTTTTGCGATATTTTGCAGTTTATCATTCATTTTTTCCATAAGATATATCCTGTTTGGACTGATGTTATTATATATTATTGGTTGTATTATAAAATATATAATCAGACATATATTTATTATACATATTAATTATCATATATATTAATCTTAAATAATTAGCTGTAATGAAGTTTATTAACCCGTTTATTTTATTTAATTATTTTTTACTGAATATATCGCTGCTGCCCGGTAATGATTTTATTTTATTTGTAAATTCATTTATAACCGAAACCCATTTATTGCCCTCAGATGCGCTTATCCACGAAAATTCTACTCTGTTTATATCAACCCCTAAATAGCTCAGTAAATCTCTGAATGCGGTATATTTTCTTCTTGAATGGTAATTGCCGCTGGTATAATGACAATCACCCGGGTGACATCCTGAAACAAGCACGCCCTTTGCGCCTTTTTTAAACGCTTCCACGACAAAAAGCGGGTCTATCCTGCCTGTGCATGGCAATTTAATCACCCTGACATTTTCAGCGTATTTCATCCTGCTTGTTCCTGCCAGATCCGCCCCGTTGTAAGTGCACCAGTTGCAGACAAAGGCAATTATACGCGGTTCTTTATCTTTATCTTCACCTTTAGCGCCGCCCGCCGGATATTCTTTATCGCCCTGGGCGTTCTGAACGTCTTCGACTATATTGTTTTCCATGTAACTCTGCTCCAATGTATGTTTAATAATTATTCAAATATATAAGTATTGCGCGTTAGCGCACTCTTCAAACTGCAAGAGATTTTATTTCCGCAAAAATCTGTTCGTCTAAGTAGCCTTTTAAGTCAATTGATTTAGAAAAACATGCATTTACGCAAGCGCCGCATCCTGCGCATAATCCTGAGTTAACATTTGCGACAACCTTAAGAACATTGCCGTTTCTGTCCTTAATTTCTTCTTTGCTTATTGCGCTGTATGCGCAGACTCTTTTACAATAAAAACATCCCACACACGTCGTCTTATTAACTGAAGCAATCGTTCCTTCAACCTCATACTCGCTTTTTGAAAATAGTCCAAGTATTTTAGAGGCTGCTGCGGAACCGGAAACAACCGATTCGGGAATATCGCGCGGACCTTGAGCCATTCCGGCAAGATATATACCTGCAGTTGAAGACTCGGCAGGACGGAGTTTAGGATGGGATTCAGTATAAAAACCATATTTATCGTATGATATGCCAAGCATCTGCGCCATTTTATCGGAACCTTTTTTAGGTATGACGCCGGTTGCAAGCACAACCATATCGGCAGCTATTTCAACCTGATTTCCAGAAAGTGTATCCGCGCCTTTAACAATCAGCTTGCCATTATCTTCGTATATCTTAGAAACCCTTCCCCTTAAATATATAGCGCCTTCATTTTCCATTGTGCCTCTGACAAATTCTTCATAACCTTTGCTCGTTGCCCTTATGTCTATATAAAAAACATAGCTTTGAGAACCATGAACCTTGTGCGCAAATAATTTTGCGTGTTTAGCCGTGTACATACAGCAGACCTTTGAACAGTAAGGAACGCCTTTTTCAGGGTCTCTTGAACCGACGCATTGAATAAAAACAATCGTCTCGGGAGTTTTGCCGTCCGACGGTCTTTTAACGACGCCTTCGGTAGGTCCCGAAGCCGACAAAAGCCTTTCAAACTGCAGTCCTGAAATCACATCTTTAAATTTACCGTAGCCGTATTCGCCGTATAAAGAATTTTCCATTAAGTCATAACCTGTTGCAGCGACGATAGCGCCTACTTTTTCTTCTATTATTTCATCCTGCAAATCAAAATTTATACATTTAGGTCCGCATGCATCGTAACATTTTTGACATTTGCCGCCTTTTTTAAAATGCAGGCAAACGCTTCTGTCTATAACCGGAATTAACGGAACTGCTTGCGGGAACGGAACATAAATAGCAGTTCTTTCGGATAGATTAACATTAAATTCACTTTTTACATTTTTATGCATAGGACAAATATTCCAGCAATCTCCGCAGCCTGTGCAATCTTTTTCGACTATGCTTCGCGCCTTCTTTTTTATTTTTACGTTAAAATTTCCTATATAGCCGGAAACTTCTTCTAACTCAGAATATGTATAAAGTTTTATATTAGGATGCTGATATACTTCCACCATTTTAGGAGTCATTATGCAGCTTGAGCAGTCGAGAGTAGGAAACGTCTCATCAAGCTGTATCATTTTCCCGCCGATAGAAGGCTCTTTTTCAACAAGAATAACCTCAACGCCGCCGTTAGCAATATCGAGAGCAGCCTGTATTCCTGAAATCCCGCCGCCTATAACTAGGGCTTTTTTGGTTAGAGGCACCCTTACGTCTTCGATAGGTTTATTCTTCTTTACTTTTTCGACCATCATTTTCAACAGGTCTATCGCTTTTCCAGTCGCCTTTTCTTTATCTTCGTGCACCCATGAAACCTGTTCCCTGATATTTGCTATTTCAATAAAATAAGGATTAAGACCCTCTTTTACGGCAGCTTTCCTGAATGTATTTTCATGCATATGCGGAGAGCAGGCGGCAAGGACGACACCAGTGAGATTTTTTTCTTTAATCATCTTTCTCAAGGTATTTTGCCCAGGGTCAGAACACATATACTTGTAATCGACCGCTTCAACGACTCCCGGAATTTTAGCAGCCTCTTCGGCTACTTTTTTGACGTCTACGGTTCCCGCAATATTGGAACCGCACCAGCAAACAAATACTCCTATTCGTGCCATAATATATTTACCTCAGTATAAACAACAAACAAATTAAATTTCATAATGCGCAATATATTTAAGTTGTTCTATTTTAAGTTAAATTAATTTAGTTTAGCTTAGTTTAGCTTAATTTAATTTAATTTAAATTGATTTAGTTTAGCTTAATTCAGTTTATAAAATATTAATAATGCAGCGCGGTATTTTAATATTTTATGCATAATATTTTATGATATTTTTTTTAATACTTTATCGGCGTTTACCATATGTCCGCCAATAGCCAATTCTTCAGGAGAAAAACCGAAAGCAAGCCCCAGAAGTTCAGTTATAAACAAAACGGGCAGCCCTATCCTTTCGGCATATTTTCTTTCTATCTCTCTCTGCCTGACATCAAGATTGGAATGGCATAACGGACAGGCAACGACTACGAGATCGGCGCCGTGTTCTTTAATATCATATAAAATCTTTCCTGTTAAAGCCATAACGACGTCAGGTTTTGACAACGAATTAATAGCTCCGCAGCACTCTGTTTTATAAGAATAGTCGACAGGAACAGCTCCGGTTAAAGCTACCAATTCATCCATTGTTACAGGTCTTTCAGGGTCGTCAAACTTCATGACCTTAGGCGGTCTTACTAAAAGACATCCGTAATACGATGCGACTTTTAAACCGGACAAGGGTTTTTTAACCAGCGATTTTATTTTTTCTTTACCTGCCACGTTAATTAAGAACTCAAGCATATTCGAGATATTAAGAGAATTGCTGTAAGGCATTTCTAACGAATCCGTTATCTTTTTCTTTAGGATATCGTCCGAGCCCATTTCATATTTTGCAGTTTTTAATCTGCTCGAACAGGCGGCGCAAGGCGCCAGCACTTCTCCAAAACCGTTATTTTCTGCAATTGCAAGATTTCTTGCGGGAAGAGCTACGGACAAATTATGATTAAGACTGTGAGCGGCGGAAGCTCCGCAGCAATTCCAGTCTGGAATTTCCTGAATTTCAATATTTAATGCTTCTAATATTTTTAAAAGAGATACTTCATATTCAAATGATGTTCCCTTAAGACTGCATCCGGGGTAATATGCTAGTTTCATATATTGTATTTTACAGTTAAGCTTTTAACTAAACCGTCCTCCGTTTATTTTATAAAAATCAATAACAAGCTATTATTGATTATGTAGTTTATTACTTTAGCAACCTATTATTTATTGTGTAATTTATTGCTTTAACAACCTATTGTTAATTATCTAGTTTATTGCTTTAACAACCTATTATTGATTATGTAGTTTATTATTTTTTAACTATTTTTATATATAAATTATATTTTTATATATAAATTAATTATTATTTGTTAAGTTATATAAATCGCAATTATTTAATTATTCAAAATCTTTAAATATTTTAGCAATCTGATTTATATTGGAAACTCTATCGCTATGTATCTTTAATTTTCCTTTTTCAATCATCTTCGGCGCAAGAAACATATCCCTAAATAGATGTTTAGTCTTCAGCTTATATTTTCCGACTAATTCAAGTTCGAAAATCCTGCCGTTAGATTTAACATTGTCCAAAAAAACTTCATGAAAAGTTTGAACTTCTTTTTCAGTTTTTGATTCTATTCCCCTGTTGACGGCAATCTCGCGCAGCACATCCATTATACCCGCCACTTCAAAACCTTTCGGGCATCTTGTAGAGCATGTATTGCAAGAAACGCACAACCAAATAGTTTTAGAATCTAAAACCTTGTCTGCCATACCCAGTTCCGTCATTTTAATAATCTGGTTCGGCGTAAAATCCATTTCAAAATTTACAGGACATCCCGCAGAGCATTTTCCGCATTGATAGCATTTTGCAAGCTTATCATGCAGTTTAGATTCCACTTCTCTTGCAAAATTTCTTCTTTCCTGTTCATTTATAACCGTTTTCATAATATAATTTCCATTTTTTTATTCTATTATTTTTTTATTTTTATTATACAATCTTTATTATTGTACTAATTTTATTGTACTAATTTTATTGTACAACAATGTATTATGGCTTATTTTTTAACAAAATTAATACCAGAAATTAATACACTGTTTTAAAAAATGAAGTCTTTTTTATTTTATTAGATTTAAAAACAATAGTCAAGTAATTTTAGTTGAAAATTTTTCCGCACAACAGAGAATAAGAACAGTACCCGCAGACGGTATCATCTGAATAATCCGGAATAAATGGTTTTTCTTCGTTTGATATTTCTTTTATTATGTTGGCTAACGACGGCATAATGATATTTTCCATTATAGTACCTACACTGTCATTATTTTCTTTGTCCGCATTAAACATATATTGTCTGTATTTATCCTTACCTGTTCTAATATCGTTAGACACCATGCAGAGACAAGCATTGATTTTAGCGTAACCGCTTGCGGCGGCATTTTGGCAGCCTTTTATCTGCGCCTCTGCTCCGGCTTTTTTATTATTTGCGTTCAACAACGTCTGTTTAAATAAATACATATAGACCGGAAGCTGAAAAGATTTTATAAATTCTTTTATCTTGCCTCTGTCTGTCAACGGTTTCCCGCCGCAATAATTATTTAGCTTGTCTATATCCGGTTTTACAGCATGTTTGCCAGTTTTATAGTCTATAACAACAAAACTTTCGCCGCTATCCGAGCTATCGTCATTATTATCATTATTCCTATTATTATCATTGTAATTATTGCAATTATTACAATCTTCGACGCGCTTTTTAAATTTGTCTATTCTGTCTATTATTCCAAAAAGTTTTACGGTTTTTTCGCAATTTATTTTATCGGAATTTGATCTGTCTTCCCAAATATTGAACTCTGCTTCAACCTTAGATTCTAATCCCAAAATTTCCCATTCTTCCATATTATTAAAATAGTTATTTGACAAGTCATGTTTAATAAAATTAAATAATAAATTTTTAGACGTTTCTTTTACTAAAAAATCATCCGCTTCGTTCCCGCATTCGTCAATTATTCCGTTTATTTTTTCTTTAATATAATTATCCAAAGCTATATCTGTAGTTGCATGTATATTTATATTTTCTATATTTGCGCATTTTTTATTAAAACCTTTCTTTGCTAAAAAATCTTCATAAAATTTCTTAAGAACCATATGTTCAAATATTCCTACACGCTCAGCTCCTATATAACCGTCTTTTATTGCATCGGCTTCGGAAAGTCCCGCTATATATTTATAATAAAATTTCGCCGGACAATTTATATATGTATCTATTGCTGTAATAGAAAGTTTTGTAAATATATTATCTATTATGTCTAATATTAATTTATTTTTTTTAATTTCAAAATCAGAACTGCTCTTTTGTAGCATATCAGTCTTAAAACTTAATATATTTATATTTTTTATATCAAGTTTTTTTGCTTTTTTTTCTTCATCCCATATAATTTCTTCAATAAATCTGCTTCTTATCTTATTATCGTTTTTAATATAAATTATGTCAGCCTCGCGCGCTCCGAAAATTAATCTTCTAAAATAATATCTATATAGCGCCTCATAGTCAGTATAACATAATATGCCTAATTTTTTTCTCAACGTATAAGGCAGCAGCGGGTCGTATTTTTTTACCGGAGGCAAAATATCTTCATTTGCGTCAAATACCACAACTTTATCGAACTTTAAAGCTCTCGTTTCAAGAAGCCCCATAATTTGCAGACCTTTAAGGGGTATGCCTTCAAAAGCGGCAAATTCATTATCTATATAATATTTAAATAATCTGAATATTGATTTTTGTTTCATTGTTTCGTTGCCGCAATAAGAATTGCCGAATGTATTAAGTATTTCTATTATTTTTTCCGTAAATTCCGGCGCCGATTTATAATCTGCCGCCGCGCTGCCGCTATCGTTTTCATTAATCGTTATCCTTTCATTAAATGTTACTTTGCTAATTATTTCAGATAGTTTATTTGAAAAGTTTTCAGGCGTAGTTTCATCCGCTTCAAAATTTATAAAAAATTGTTCATGAATTTTCTTTATGACATCTATAAGAACATGAAAATTTTCATTATCATCACTATGACTATGCGGAACATCAAAACTTAGAACCGCATTTTCAATATCGTTAAGCGTAATATAGCTGTAATTGTTTAAAATTATATATTCTTCCGCGGCATCTGCGGCAGAAGCGGCGTCTTCGCCGCATAACATCTTAACATAAGGATGTTTTAATAAATTAATATAATCTTTTGCAACATATTTATATTTGTATTTATATTTATATCCTTGAGTATTTTTTTTATTAAAATCCTTATCTTCCGCCTTTTCCGCGCCGCTATTTTTTATACCGTTTCCATTTTTTTCCGGCAATTTCGTTCCTTGAGATTTAGATATAAGAGTAAGCAATGAATAGAGCGGCGTTCGTTTTAAGGAATATCCCATAGTTATATTGTAATCGCAATCCATATAATTTATTACGTGATACAGAAGCGGCATCAGCGTATTAGCGTCAGGCAGAATAATAGCGGAAGTTTCCGGAATAAACTTGTTTTTATCCAAAATATTTATATTTCTTTTCGATTCTAATTCAGAATGTACATCAAATCCTTCATGAAAATTTAAAACAGTTTCAGGATAATTTTTATTAACTTTATTGCAATTATTATAAGTATCATTATTGCCGCTATTGCAATTGTCGTTATTATTGTTATTCATATCATCGGCTTCTTTGTTGTATTTGCCGTTATTGCCATTATTGCTATTCTGCCTATTTTTTGGAAAAATACACTCAATTTCAGGATTACCGAGTGCATTGATTAATTTTGAAACAATATAGTCTTTTGAATATTCCTCTTCTTTCAAAGATTCAAATTGAGTATAAAACTCTGCGTCTTCGCTTTCAGCAAGGGTTTTAAAAATATATGCTTCGGTTTTATTAAGCGAGATAAATCCTGCAAGGTAAATTTTTTTAAATCCATTTCTAAAATCACTTATGTTGCTATTTATGTTTTCGTTTATGTTTTCGTTTATATCTCCGCAAATTATATCTTCATCTGCATCTTCGTTATTTATATTACGGCTCATATCTTCATTTGCATCTTTCGAAAATATATTTGCGCCGCTCTTAATGTAATTCAAGGCGTCAATATAGTCTAACCCAGGTGAAGACAGTTTATTTTCGTATAATTTATTGTGAAAATTTTCGCGTATAACCGACAAGCTATTATAAAATATGCGAATACTTTCAGGCATGTCGGGCAAATAAGATTTTAAAACTCTAAGCTCGCTATTTTTTACAGCTTCAGCGTCTAATTCATTAATTACATTAAACAGCTGCACCCCCCATGGGAAAAAATCGTCAAATTTTCTTATATTTCTAAAGCCGATATTAATAGTTATATTATTATTGCTTTTATCAATATTTTTGCTGCCGCCGTCTGTGTCTGCCGCAATTGCCGGAGCATCGGTATTTTTCTGATTTGAATCGTAACTTTCAGCTTTAAAAATATCCTTTGTAATATTATATAAAAACCAAACGGCATCGATAATACTTATATCTTTTCGGACGCCGCAAGATTTTTCGGCGATAAATTTAATAAATTCATTTATTGAAAAAGTATACGGAGGTTTGCAAGAAGTGCCTATTTTATCAGAAAGGATATTTTTTAAATATAAAGCAGGTCTCTTTCCTGCAAAAACTACGGCATAGTTTGAAAAATCATTGCAACCAGAGCTGTCTCCGTAATTATTGTCCTTTATCAATTTTTCCGCTATATGTTCAATAATAGAATCTTTATACGTCAGAGCGTAAATTTTCATTGCAATTACCTTATATCGCAACATAACTAATTATTGGTTATTAGTTTTGTCAGCTATTGGTTATTTGTTATCGGTTACTAATTATAGTTATTTGTTCTGTTAGCTTTAGCTATTGGGTATTTGTTTTGTTAATTATTAGCTATTAGTTATTAGTTATTAGTTTTGTTAGCTATTGGATATTAGTTTTTTATTATTTAATTTATTTATTTTGATTAATTAATCAATATTTATAATATTATCATTATCATCGCCGTTAAAGAACAAATCTGTTAATTTATTTTTATGACTGCCTATTTTGGGCGGCAATAAAATGTAAAGTTCGTTTTCCGCTCTTGTCAGCGTTACATATAAAAGATTTAATTCGTCTATAAAATTTAATGATTTTTGGCGTATATATGAAACTACAGATTTCACGGCAATTTTATTTTCTTCAGACATTGTTTTAGATGCGCTTGTTTCATTTTTTATTCCCGAATGTTCTGCAAAAATTGGATACGCATCGATAGTTAATTCATCATTTAAATTTAACCCGTCGTTATTTTGATTATTTTTAAAAATGTCTTTGACGATGCTTAACAAGAAATTCTGCCCTGTTTTATCTGCATAATCAAGTGCAATGCCGTCATCGGTATAATCGTCGCTCCCATCACCGCCGGTATTGTCTGAACTAAAATAGTCAACTATTATTTTATTAGGACTGTCAACTTTCAAGCCTGCATAAGGAATAATAACCACCGGAAACTGCAAACCCTTAGATTTATGCATAGTTAAAACATTTATGGCATCCTTGTCGTCGGAATTAAGTTTGACTAAAAATAATTTTTCTTCAGATTTAACGTTTTCAAAAAAATCTATAAACTCTCCTAAACTGTTTTCGCTTTCCTGTTCTCGATCTTTTAAAAGTTCAAGAAGGTGCATAAAGAACCCGAGATTATTTTTAAAATTTTCATAAATATTAAATTTTTGATAAAACATGCATACAAAATCATAAGGAGGATAGTAACCCGCGCTATCAATTAAAGGTTTAAAATAATAATCCCAGACGGAATTTTCTTGGAACCATTTTTTAAAATCCAAATAAATAAACTTTTTATCTCTATTTTGCGCAATGAAATAATTTAGCCCATTTTTAAAAGCGGCGGAAAAATCTTGCTCATCAAGTATAGAGGCAAATATTGAACCGCTTATAAAATTAATTAGGGAAAGATTGTCGGAAGGTTTATTTATAAATTTCATAAAACTGATAACTTCTTTAATCAGAGCGTTATTTCTTATATCGGCGTTTTGCTCCGATTCTGCCGGTATTCCGTCACGTTTTAGTCTAAGAACTATATCGCTTGATTCTTGATTTGTACGCGTCAGAATTGCGATATCTTTATATTTGTAATTTCGGGTTTTTATATTATCTGTTATTATATTTATAGTTTTTTCTAAGCATATTTCTTTAATTTTATGAGAAGTTAAGATATCATCCGAAAATACATCCGCGTTATAGTCTATGTTGCCCTTATCGTTGCTGCCGTCATTATATGTATTGTCGGGAATATATTTTTCTTCGCTGTTTTTATTATAATTTGTCTGTTCATGCTTTGTTTGTTTATATTCTGTTTGTTTATGCTTTGCCTGTTCATATTCTGTCTGTTCATATTCTGCGCCTTCCGCTTCGTTCTGTTTTTCTAAAATCCGCTCAATATATATACGCCCGCCGCCGCAATTTTCCTTTCTAACAACTCCATCGGGCGATTCCTGCGCATTGTCTTTATATACCGTATTTATAAGATGAGCAATATTTTTATTTACAAGACTATCTACGGAAGATTCGGCTGAATATAACGAATCTGAACCTGTAAAATCAGCAGAATTATTAGAATTTGTTAATAAATGGGAAATTAAATGTTCAGGGTTAAAAGTTTGATTGAAAAAATCTATAAGTTCTTTTTTTGACCTGAAGTTATAAGAAAGTTTTTCTTCATAAAAATTATCTTCATCGATAATATTTTCGCTGCGGAAATCATCCATAACCTCATCGAATAAATCGGCATCCCCTCCTTTAAATCTATATATAGACTGTTTTTTATCTCCGACATAAAAAAATGTGCCTCCATTTGCAATGCTGTTCCCGACCAATGCTTTTATGTTCTCCCATTGAAGCCTGTCCGTATCCTGAAATTCATCTATAAGATAATGATAAATTTTTTCTCCGATATTAAAATATATTTCCGGCACCCTATTATCTCTTATCAACTCATTTACTTTTATTTTCAACTCATCTATAAATATATTCCCGTCGTTTTTAGATTTTTCTGCTATAATTTTTTTTACTTCTTTTAATATTTTTATATAAGAATAAAATTTTATGCCGTTAGCGGTTAAAATAATATTTTTAATGCTTCCTCTTATGCTGTCCCATGTCTGCTGAAGTCTGTTTAAGGTAAGCGCCGCTTCTTTAACAGCCGATTCTTTATAATTGGCTTCATTATTAAAATCGGGCGCTTTATTCAAATTATTAAACGTATCCGACTTACTTAACTTACCTGACTTATTTATATTATTTAAATTATCTAAATTATGATTAGGCAACTTATCTAAATCAATTAAATTATCTAAGCTCTCTAAGCTTTTAGCATTGGTTATAATCTGGCGTATATTATTTTTAAGAAGATAAGCTGAACTGAAATCCATTTTTGAAATTTTTGCCAACCCTTTCAATGCATTTTTATTTAAAGCTATTCTTTGAGATTTAGATTTTGATTTTGATTGAGATTTAGATTTTGATTGAGATTTAGATAGAGGAGCTGTTTTTGCTTTGTCTGCCGTTCTAAATTCAAAATCATCGGCGATATTTATATCTGATATATAGAAATTATTAAAATCGTCTATTAAACGAAACAATTCTTGCAATTTTCCGCCGCAATTGCAAACATCGTCTATTGTGAATGGTCTTTCATATATGTCGTTGAGATTTTTTTCTATATAATTATGCGATTTAATTAAATAGTCTTCATCATTCGGGATTCTGAAATATTTGCCTTCAGTATTTTCAATATTTCTTAATTCTTTTATCGTTTCTACAATTGCCCTGCGCGGATTGAAACTGCTTTTGCCCTCTATAACCGTATAATTTTTAATAAATTCCCTAAATATATTTTTTATTTCGCTGTCTTTGTTTCCACTTGACCCGCCTGACGCATTTGACCGTTCTGCCGGGTATGATAATGCGCTTAGCGTATCAGACGCTTCTGATACTTCCGACGCTTCTAAAAGCAGACTTTCTAACGCAGATTCTATATAAGGGGTTGGATTCATCATTATATTAAACCCCGGTCTTATATCAGTCTCCAGTAAAGACGCCTTAATTATATCCGTTAAAAAACTGTCTATCGTTTTTACATTGAAATCTGAATAATTTTTTATGATATTATCTACAATAAACAGAGCCTTTTCTTCAATATTTTTTGTATTAGGACAGCCATTGCCATTGATATTCGTACTTTCGTAATTTACGGATACCACTTTTTTAATCTGTTCTATCGAGTGCTTATCCCCTATGGCAATAGATTTAAGCAGTTTCATAATACGGTCTTTCATCTCTCCCGCAGCTTTATTTGTAAATGTTATGGCTATAATATTATTTAAATTATTTATATAGGCGTTATTTGATTTTATTTCGGAAGATAAAAGAAACTGGACAAACCTTAAAGAAAGATTATGCGTTTTGCCGCTTCCGGCAGATGCTGATAACTGGAAAATATGAGGAAACTTAAGTTCTTTATCATTTTTTAAAGGCTCAGGGATATTATGCATGTTTCATATTTTATATTTCATGTTTTATATTTTATATTTGATTTATTATTATTTAATTAATAGAAATATCGTTCATATTTCATGCGTTATGTTTCATATTTTATATTTTATATTTCATGTTTTATATTTTATATTTGATTTATTATTCATTAATTAATATTAATAGAGATATTATGTATGCTTCATGCGTTATATTTCATATTTTAATATTTTATTTATTATTAATTGTTATGAATTTTTTTTACTGCAATCAATCCCGTATAAGTCATAATTTTTTTGCTTTGTAATTTTTACCCGTAAGAAGCCGGCTCCTTCATTTTCTTTTACAACGCCGCAGTCGGTTATTCCGCCGGTTATTTTACCGGACGCTTCGCCTTTGTTTTCGGAATAAACATAAGTACAGCCGTCTATATCAGGCGCCTGAAAGTAAGTTCTTGCCTGGATAATATTTTTACCGCTATTCTCGTTATCTATTATCGCTTCATACTGCTTTCCGTTATATTTTGCAAATATTTCCGGCAACAATGAATTTTGCAGTTCCATGAGCGTTTTATATCTTTCGTTTTTTAATTTCACGCCTATCTTGTTTTTGAGTTTAAAAGACGCTGCATCTCGTTCGTCTGAATATTTAAAAACCCCAAGATTATCAAACTTTGTTTCTTTAATAAAAGACAGCAGTTCATTAAAATCATCCTCAGTTTCTCCCGGAAAACCGCATATAAGAGATGTCCTCAGCGCAATATCGGGAATTTCTATTTTAAATTTTTCAATCAATTTTAATATTGTTTTTTTATCCGTCGACCTTTTCATTAATCTTAATATGTTGTCGCTTATATGCTGAATAGGCATATCAGCATATTTAAGGAGCTTTTCTTCATTTTTAATAAGCGATATCAGATTGTCTGTTATGAGAGCCGGATAAAGGTACAGAAGCCTTATCCATTTTATTTTCTCAACTTTTATCAATTCTTTTAATAAAATGTATAAACCGTCTTTGATATTGCGGTCAACGCCATAGTAAGAGCTATCCTGAGAGATAACTATTAATTCTTTCACGCCGGTTTCCGACAAATACAGCGCCTCTTTTTTCAAATCTTCAATGCTTTTAGATTTATAAACCCCTCTTATTGACGGTATTACGCAAAAAGAACAATGTCTGTCGCATCCTTCGGAAATTTTTAAATAAGCCGTTCTTTTCAGATTAAAATGCTCTCTTTCTATAAATTTATTATCTAGAGCCGTATTAAAATTTATATTAGTATTTTTATTGGCATTCGTATTAGCATTAGCATTCGTATTCGTATTTAACTCTGCATTTTCATTTATATTAGCATTCGCATTAGCATTCATATCCGTATTAGCATTAGCATTGGCATTGGCATTCGTATTTAACTCTGCATTTTTATTTATATTTGAATCTGTATTAAGTTTTTTTGCAATATCTGCAATAGCGATTTCGTCAAAAGTAGATAAAAAATAGTCAACTTCGGGCAAATCTTTTATAAGAACATCTTTATTATTGTTTACCATACATCCTGTTACTATTATATGCTTAGTACTGCCTTCAAGTTTGTGATTTATGGTTTCCACTATTATATCTATAGATTCTTTTCTAGCTTTCTCAAGAAAACCGCACGTATTTATTATACATATATCGCTTCCTGAAATTTCAGGACTAAAAACAAGCCCTTCTCTTTTTAAAATAGTAAACATATCTTCAGAATCAACCTGGTTCTTTGGACATCCTAAACTTATGAGATGGAATTTTAAATTTATCATATCGGTTTTTATTTTATTTAGTATTTTGTATTTTGTTTAATATTTTATATGGGATTTTATATTTTGTTTAATGAGTTATTTTGAATTTTGTTTAATATTTTATTTAATATTTTGAATTTTGCCCGATATCTTATTTTATATTTTGTATTTTGTTTAATTTAATATGTTATATGGGATTTTATATTTTGTTTAATGTTTTGAATTTTATCTAATACCTTATTTTATATTTTGTTTAATGTTTTGAATTTTATCTAATACCTTATTTTATATTTTATATTTTGTTTAATGTTTAATTATGTTGTTTAATATTTAATATTTTATTTAATATTATAATAAATTGTAAATAAAATCGTTTATATTGTGTTTACAAAACAGCGCTATAATAAAATTAAATAAAATTGTAATTAAAAATATAAGTTATAAAAATTACCTATAATCCTATAAAATTTACAAACTATATAAATTATATAACCTATATCAAATATATATACTACATATAATATAGTATATGAAACAATATATATTGTGGACGCTATATGCTGTTTTAATATGCTATAATGTATGTAATATATGTATGTAATAGATAAAATATTATAAATGAAATTTGAAATTTAATAGAAAAATAATTAAAAATATTATGAAATTAACAGAGTCTAATTATACCAAATTTTTTACGCTGTGTTCTGTTTTTTTAACAATCTCATTGGTTCTTTCATTATCCTATACCGAAGCTTCATACTCCGGCACATTAAAGCTTTTAAAAAAAACCGGACAGGCAGGTTATTTAGAAAAATCAGGTCAGACCTACGCCGGACACTATGAAAACAAAGGCAATATTGGAAACTATCTTATCCCTGTTTCCGACACCGCAATCAAAAAAACGTTTAAGATTAAGATTGTAAATAATGTTATAGGAATACGCAATAGATATATCAGCCTTAAACAGGCGTTAAAATTAGCTTTGATAAATTATCCGGGTATATTATCCAGCAAGTATAACTATCTTAATTATGTCTATTTGAATAACGAATCGACCTACAAATATTATCCTCAAATTTCAGCTAATGCCGGATTCACAAAAGAAACCGTTATGAATGTAAACAACACGGGAGAGGCTCAAACTATCGGAAACCAAGTGCTCATCCAAAACGTCAATCAAAATTATTTTATAAATAATTACAGCGGAAGTATTAACGCTACATTGGAATTATATTCTTTCGGTTCGCGTTATTACAATTATCTTCAGTCAAAATATAATATGCTAAGTCAGAAATACGCATACAATCTCACTATTAATAACGATTTATACAATGTAATATTTGATTTCGAATCATATTTTGAAGATAAACAGTTAGAACAAGCGGACAGAGAAAATTTAAAAAACGATGAAATTCAATATAAGTCGGCTTATGCTTTTTATAAAGTAGGGACTGGAGACCTGCTTGATGCAGAAACAGCCAAAGCTACCATGGAAACAGCTAAAGCATCTTATATAAATTCTACTTTTAATGTAAAAATAGCAAAACTTGCGCTTTTAAATTCTATCGGCTTATCGCCTGAAAACGGTAAAAATGCGGTCAAATACCATTTTGTAAATTCCGTATCGTTTAAATCTTTTAAAACAAAATTAAAAAGTCTGCTGTCAAAAGGGCTTAAACATAATCCCCAGCTAAAACAGGCGGCTTTTGCGGTTAAATCGTCTAACGCCTCGGTACGGCAGGCTGTTTCAGGCTATTATCCTTCTTTAAGCGCAAGTTTTAATTATACGGGAGAAAATTCATCTTTTCCTTTAAACAGAAACTATTCAGTCGGCATAGCCGTTAACATCCCTATATTTAACGGATTTTTGACGGAAAATCAGGTAGGAGCCGCAAAAGCTCAGTTAAATAGCAACATTTGGAATAAACGTTTAGTTAAAAATAATCTGATATATGATGTCTCTAACGATTACTATAATATAATTAATCAATATTTGACGGCAAAGGCTCTGCGCCAATCCGTCGTGTCTTCAAAACTGGCTTATAAACTGGCTCTTAAAAGCTATCAGGTCGGCGTAGGCTCAATGGTGCAGCTTGTAACCGCAAACTCGCAATATATTACGAGCAAAACAAATTATATAAATGCAGAATTTACATATTTTTATGAAAAAGCTAAGCTGTATTCAGACCTTGGTCTGCTTATACGCCACTATTTAAAATGATTTATTTATTATATTTATTTATTTAGTTAAATAATTAAATGATGTATTAAGGTGTTAATACGTTTATAACGTATTGTTTGAAATGAGTTATTTTTTATTTAAATGATTATACGATGTATTCAGATGTTAGTGTGTTTATAGAGCATTGTTTAACATGATTTATTTTTTTAATTAAATAATTATATGATGTATAACCGAACAACTTATAATTTATATAAATTTATAATTTACGGAGATTTAAATTCTGATGAAGAGCAAAAAAAAACTATACGCAGTTATCGTTATTCTTATTATAGCCATCGGATTAGCGGTATATTTGATAAAAAAAACAGGCGCACCGTCATATTCTTATAATTTATACAAAATAAAACCTATAACTATTCAAAAATCGGTACTGACTACCGGCACGATAAATCCTGTTAATACAATAAATGTAGGGGCTCAAGTTTCAGGTCTTATCAGCAAACTTGATGTCTGGTATAACACCAAAGTTAAAAAAGGACAGCTTTTAGCAGAAATAGACCCTACTACGTTTATTGAAAAAGTAAATATGGATAAAGCGACATTATCATCGGCACAGGCAAATATCCAGAAACAGATTGCGCTATTAAATTACGATAAACTAACCTACATCAGAGATAAAAAATTATGGGCGGAAAATCTAATATCTCATTCAACGGAACAAAATGCAAAAAGCGTTTATCTCCAAGATATAGCTCAGTTAAAATATTTAAAAAGCATAGAAGCATCAGACGAATCCCAACTAAAAATTGATGAAACAAATCTGTCATACTGTAAAATATATTCCCCTGTTAACGGCGTTGTTATAAACGTTGCGGTAGCGGTTGGACAAACCGTAGCATCAAGTTTTCAAACGCCGACGCTTTTTACGATTGGCGAAAATATAAGTAAAATGGAAATTGATACGACAACAAACGAAGCAGATCTCGGAGGGATAAAAAAGGGGGATAAAGTCTCATTCACAGTATACGCATATCCCGATAAAACATTTTACGGCTCTGTACATAACGTAAGAATTAATCCGACTACCGTTTCAGGCGTTGTAAGCTATAATGTCACTATTTTTTTTGACAATGAAAATCATTTACTTTTACCGGGTATGACCGCTATACCTAAAATTTATATTGAAAAAAAATCGAATGTGATTGCCGTGCCGAATACGGCGCTGAGATTTGTTCCTTCAAATGAAAATAAATATATATTAAATAAAATTACCGATGAATTAAAATCAGGCGAGGGCGTAGTCTGGATTTTAGAGAAACACAAACCCATCCCAGTTATTGTGAAATTAGGGATTAATAACAACAGCTACACTGAAGTAATTTCAAAAAAAATTAAAATAGGCTCAGATGTTATAACAGGACTAAATATGCCCGGCAATTTGCCAAATCGGCAGTTTCAAGGACCAAAAAGAAAAATGTTTTTTTAACTGAATTTTTTTCATTTAACTTACTTAGATTAAATATTTAGATTAAATAGTTAAATTAAATACTTAAATTAAATAAAAATAATTTTTCATTAAAAAATGGACAGCAATATAAGCAAAACGGTAATAAGGCTTGAACATATAGGAATGATTTATAAAACCGGCGCTATCAATTACGAGGCTTTGAAAGATATTAATCTAACTATATATAAAGGTGAATTTTTTTCAATTATGGGCGCATCAGGTTCCGGAAAATCAACATTAATGAATATTCTTGGCTGTTTAGACCAGCCTACTTCCGGAAAATATTTTCTTGAAGATGAAGATGTTTCTATGCTAAGCAAAGACCGTCTGGCTGATATAAGGAACAAAAAAATAGGCTTTGTATTTCAAGGCTTTAACCTCATTCAGAGACTTTCCATAATAGAAAATGTTGAATTACCCCTGTTTTATGCAGGCGTAGCCCATAAAGAAGCCAATATAGAAGCAAAAAAAGCTCTGCGTTTAGTTGATATTGCAGAAAGCAAAGAAAATAATTTTCCAAATCAGATATCTGGCGGAGAGCAGCAAAGAGTAGCTATCGCAAGAGCGATAGTTCACAACGCTTCGATAATTATGGCCGACGAACCGACAGGCAACCTCGATTCGGTGAGAAGCAACGAACTCATGTCTTTTTTTAAAAAAATAAACGATGAGAGAAACGTTACAATAATACTTGTTACGCATGAACCCGATGTAGCAGCTTTTGCAAAAAAACATATAATAGTCAAAGACGGCCGTATTGTTGACAATTGACTGACAACCAGAACAGTTAATTGACGTCTATCGCAAATTAAAATTAAAATGATATATAATAAAAAATTATGAAATTTCCTATTTTACTTGATATACAATCTGCGTTTAAAACTTTTACAAGAAATAAGGCAAGGTCTTTCCTCACGACGCTCGGAATAATTATAGGCGTTGCATCGGTAATTGCTACAGTCAGCATAGGTCAGGGCGCATCGGCTTCTATTCAAAATGCTATTAATGCTCTCGGCTCTAATCTCTTAATAATACTACCCGGTTCGTCCAATCTCGGCGGCGTGCAGACCGGTTTTGGAGAACTGTCCACATTGACTTTGCAGGATGCCAAGGCAATAAGGAAACTGCCCGCCGTAAAAACCGACGCGGCAAACATAAGAATGAACGAACAGGTCATATGGAGGGGCAACAACTGGGGAACCTCCGTTATGGGAACAAGTTCGACATTTCCCATAATAAAAAACTGGCCTGTAACTAAAGGCGAATTTTTCGATAAGCAGCAGGATAATACCGCAGCAAACGTAGCTGTGATAGGAACGACTGTTGCGACGCAGCTTTTCGGTCTTATGAATCCCGTGGGTCATATAGTTTTAATACACAATGTGCCGTTTAAAATTATAGGTGAATTAAAGGCAATCGGATTTAACGCATTCGGTCAGGACCAGGATGATATCGTAGTTATACCTATAACCACAATGATGGAAAAAATAGCGGGCATATCATGGGTAAATATAATTATGGTATCGGCAAAATCTAAAAAAGATACAGAGATAGCCCAGAGCCAAATTACCGCTCTTTTAAGACAAAGGCATCATATTCCGCCTCATAAACCGAATGATTTTTATGTAAGAAATTTAACTCAAATTGCGCAGACGGCGGGTTCAAGCGCTCAGATATTTACAATACTTTTGGCAGCCGTAGCCGCTGTTTCTCTATTGGTAGGCGGTATCGGAATTATGAATATTATGCTTGTATCCGTTACCGAAAGAACAAAAGAAATCGGTATAAGAATGGCGGTAGGGGCAAAAAAGTACGATATTCTGAAACAGTTTTTAATTGAATCGTCAGTCTTAAGTTTATTTGGAGGAGTACTGGGCATAGGGCTTGGCGTGGGTATATCCGATTTAATATCGGCTGTCTCGCCGCTGCATACAATATTAACTATTGAACCCATTATAATATCTATTGTATTTTCAGTAGCTGTAGGGGTCTTTTTCGGCTTTTATCCTGCTTATAAAGCATCAAATTTGAATCCAGTCGAAGCTTTGAGATATGAATGAATAATAAAGAATAAGTAAGAAGTAAGAAGTAATAGATAAAAAGTGTAATAGATAAAAGCTATATCTTTATCATATTTCAGCGCTTTTTCGCATAAACAGAACATCGCATATTTCACCGTTCTGTCCATGCGAATCGTTTTTTTCTATAAGCATGCCCTCAAAAAAGGTGTTTGGAGGAATTTTTAGAGTATGCCGCCGTATTCCATTTTCTCCATTTCTTTTTTTGGCATTTATTGCGGTACTTATTCCTGCATCCGTTTCATGATAGTCTATGCCGGTTATTATTTTTTCGTCCGCACCGTCGCCGTAAATTATATTTCCTTTTATATAATTTGAGCTTATTGCCTGACTCTTTGAGAGACTCAAAAAATTGAGCGTTCTACCGTAAAACTTTCTATGAAAGATATCCTTCTTGTTTAATGAAATATCTCTTAATATTGCAGTCCTCTGCTTTATTATCTTTGGATTTATTTTAATTTTGTTGCTCATAAGGAATGCTTCCGTTCCTTTTCTATCCGAATAAGAAAATACATGCATGTAATATATGTCCAATTTAGTTAAATTATTTAACGTTTCTGCAAAACATTCTTCCGTCTCTCCTGGAAAACCTGAAATTATATCGGTGCCTATGGCAGCATCTTTAATTTTTGAATTTATTTTATTTATAATAGTCAGATATTCTTCAAAAGTATAATTTCTTTTCATTGCATTAAGTATCTTATTTGAAGCGCTCTGCAGCGGAATATGAAAATGGTTTTGTATTTTTTTACTATTTGCCAGAATATTTATTAAATCGTCATTAAAATGAATAGGGTCAATAGAACTGATTCTTATTTTTACCGGAATATTCAGCTCTTCTATGGCAATCAGCAGTGCATTAAAATTTTTTTCCGATTTGGCGTCGAAACTATTGTAAGAACCTATATTCATTCCCGAAATAACAATTTCTTTAAATCCGGCTTCATAATATTCCTTAATCGAAGACAAAACCTCATTGAAATTTAATGACCAACGCGTAGGTCTTGCCTTAGGTATTATGCAGAATGAACATTTTATATCGCATCCTTCCTGAATTTTTAAATTTGCCCGTATTCTTTTCTGTGCAGAAATAAGCGTTTTTTTTGTATCTGCAAAATTGTTATTATGACGATAATACTCAGAATTGTTATAATTTGTCAGAATATTTAGTTTGCTTACGTTATCTATTAATTTTATCCCTGAGTTTTTATACTCATCTTTAGTATAAATTTCTTTATTTAATTGAGCAAAACATCCCGTAAGAATAATAGCGCTCAGCGGATATTTATTTTTTATCCTGTTCAGCATTCTTTTTGTTTCATTATCTGCTTTTTCCGTAACGGAACACGTATTGACAAGAA
>JAKAQK010000081.1 GCA_021822625.1 bacterium
TTAACTCTCTATAAGCTACTGAGTTTTTGCATAAAAAGCTTTTATCGTTTTCTCTGTTTACGCAAATATGCAGAACGGGACTATTAATGCCGAGAATATGAGGACGGACGGAAATTTTACAATCGGAACTTAAGGGCAGAACGGGACTATTAATACCGAGAATATGCTTTTCCTGCAATAATTCTATCTCTTCCATGCTCAATCTCGTTTTTGAAGTATCATAAATAAATCTATCTTCTAAGTTATTAAGTTTATAGTTTATAGTAAAATAAGTGCCGGATTTTTTGTCTGTCGGTTTACCGTCCCATAAAGCAATGAGTATCATAGAAGAATCGGCAATGAAAAGGTCTGTCCTGAAATATTGCCGTTCTTTTTGATTTTGATTTGGTTTATTTAATAAATTATTTTCCCCGTCGATTCTTATGTCGTCCTCATAACCGACGCAATATACTCTTTTGGCATTATTAAGTAATTCTTTTAATTCATCTTTTTTATCAGAAGCGCAATATTTAATATATTCATCTTTTTCAAAAGGCAATGGACAGTAAAGCTCTATATTAATACCGTTTTCTTTTGCTTTTAAAACAGTTTTGGCATATAACCTGTCAGAACCTTCCGCTAATCCAGATATTCCTATAAGGGGACTGGAAGGATATTTTTGGGATATATTTTTTAATATTTCTATTAAAAAATTTTCATATAAAGAGTATAAATCATCGGATAAATATATATTTCTGTGTCCCGCAAGACCTATAGTAATAGGGATTTTTTTGGAGTTGCTACTTTTATTCATGTTTTTATTATAATTTAATACTATTTTTATAGTTATCTTCTTATTTTTAACTTAGATTTTTTTATTTTCAATTTCGATTAATTTTAAACTTTTATAATATTTTCTATTTCTTATAAATTTTAGAATTGTTAATAAATTTTAGAATATTTAAATTTAAATGCAAATTGAATCGTTACCGACAAAAATTCCATAATTAAATCAGGTCCGTTTTTTGCATGTAACGTTTTCAATAAACAGCTTTTGACCAAATTTATGAATAAAGTCGAAAACTATATGAAAATCACGGCAAAGACAAAAATACCCGTTTCATTTTTTATAAACATAAATATACTCTCCTTTTAAAATCTTAACAATACTTCACATATTTTCTATTTCTCAATACAACTAAGGAGTTCATTTTCGGATAATAGCAATTTTTCTGAGTTTTCCCAAAATTTAAAGCCTAATTTTTTCTGTAAATTATCTAAAATTTCATCCGCTTTATTATACTCTTTTGTATCTCCATTATTATCTGCATTGACTTGAAGGACTATTCCATCGTTCTTATATACTTTTAAAAGACCATTCACTATATCTGGCGTAAATCCCTCCCCGAATTCTTTAGCGAGTTTTTCCCATATATCTATAGCCTTTTCGAATTCAATTACTGCTTCATTATTCGCTCCGATATTAAAAAGGGCAATGCCCTTGTTTGTTGTGGTTTTTGCAAGATTGTTAGACATATAAGGGTTAAACCCCTTTCCTAGTAACATTTGTACTTGCTCCCATATTTCTATAGCATTTTCATATTCCACTAATGCCTTTTCGTTTTCTCCGATATTTTGAAGAGCAACTCCCTTGTTTGCAAAAGCTATTGCAAGACCGTTCGACATACCAGGCGTACGTCTCTCCTCGAGTTCATTAGTAAGTTTCTTCAACATACCTATAGCCTTTTCGAATTCAATTACTGCCTTATTAGTCGCTCCGATATTAAAAAGGGCAATGCCCTTGTTTGTTGTGGTTTTTGCAAGATTGTTAGACATATAAGGGGTAATAAATCCCTCCCCAAGTTCTTTAGTGAGTTTTTTCCATATACCTATAGCCTTTTCATATTCCGCTAATGCCTTTTCGTTTTCTCCTATATTTCGAAGAGCGACTCCCTTGTTGTTATAAACTATTCCAAGATTGTGCGCCATATCTGGTATAAATCCCTCCCCGAGTTCTTTAGTGAGTTTTTTCCATATACCTATAGCCTTTTCATATTCCGCTAATGCCTTTTCGTTTTCTCCTATATTTCGAAGAGCAATGCCCTCATTGTTATAGGTTTTCGCAAGATTAATAGACATATAAGGGTTAAAGTCCTTCCCGATCATCTTTTGTACTTGTTCCCATATTTTTATAGCTTTTTCGAATTCTATTAATGCCTTGTTATTATTTCCCATTACCTGAAGAGCATTGCCTTTATTGGTATATGCTTTTGCAAGGCCGTCCGCCTTATCAAAGGTAAATCTCTCACCCATATTTTCCCTAAGTTCTTCACGTATCAGTATGGCTTTTTCAAATTCTATTACTGCTTTGTTATTATTTCCCATGACTGCAAGGGCATCACCCTTATGCGTATAAGTTTCTGCAAGACTGTCCGCCATATCGAAGGTAAATCTCTCACCCGTATTTTCCCTAAGTTCCTCACGTATCAGTATGGCCTTTTCGAATTCTATTACTGCCTTGTTATTATTTCCAAGTTGTCGAAGACAATTGCCCTTGTTTATATAAGTTGCTGCAAGACCGTCAGCCATGTCCGCATTGAATCTTATCCCCATATTTTCCCTAAACTTCTCACGTATCCGTATGGCTCTGTTAAATATCTTTAAGGCATCATTGTTATTAGAATACATTGCAAGAAATAAACCAAAATTATTTAATAAATTAGGGTTGTTATTCCATGCTGATGATAAACTTTCAATAAAGTTCGGTAACCATTCTTTAACCTGTTTTTGCCATTTAATTTCTTGATAAAGATTATCTGGATTACCTCTTTCAAAATCTTCAACGAGATATTCAGCTATTTCTGCCATTCCTTCTTCGGAATCGATAAAATATTTGTTTGGGCTATCTTTTGTATTTGTCGTAAGCCAGTCAGTAAGAGATTTATGAAAAACCTTCAAACCTTCGTCAGAACTTGCAATATAACTTCCAAGTAGATTAACGCATTCAACAAATTTTTCCTTGTTGAAATCAGTTATTTGGCGTTTAAGTATCTGATACAAAAGTTCTTCCGGAATAGGTCCTAAAGAAGTTATTATAATACGAAGCAAAGGTCTTATAAGGTTTTTGTATTGTTCATCTGTAAATTTTTTACCAAATTGCGAAGCATATAAAGCATAAAGCCCTTTTAAAGTATCTCCTAATCTGTTTATATCTAAAGTTCCTTCTTTAATTCCCTCAAATACCAGTTTTAAATAAAGCACCATGCCTTCGCTTTTTTCAATCAATATATCTGTAATATCTTTTAATTCCGTCTTAGATAAACTATTTATTTTGCCTTTTACAATCAACCTTTTTAAACTATTTTCTATATAATTTATTAAATCTTTGACATTGTCCTCTTTGAAAGATGCGCCGTCTATTCTAAACGGGTTATAGCCCTGCATTTGGATTACGACCGAAGGATCGGGGCGGCTTGTAACGATGAAACTTAGATTTTCAGAAAGTTCGGCAAATTCATGGGCTATTAATTCTGCAATCGGATTATTGCCTTCTTTGTCGGATACCTCATCGAGTGCGTCTATTACTATTACGTATTTTTTGCCATTGCCTATAAGTTCTTGAAGGGGTTCCTTGAGAAGTTTGCGGAAAAGATCGTAAGTGCTTTTCTCGCCTATCTTAATTAATTCGTCCCTTATGCTTTTTATACTCTCAATGTCTATACTTGCAGAAATACCCAGCGATTTCATAAGCTTTGCCCTGTAGTCCTCCAGCCTGTAAGCTATCTGGAATGATATAGTCATCAACAACTCTACTGGATTCGACGACCCGCGTTGGCAAAACAAAGCGCCTATTATGGCATCGGGGTGATTGTTTACAAGGTTAGCTGCAACGGCTGTTTTCCCGAATCCAGGTCCTGCCGTTATCCATAGAAGGCGGGAATTAAAGTCTTTCAGCCATTCGTCGTATTTACTAAAAACCCATTCCCTGCCGGTAAAATATTTTATGTGCCTGGCAATATCGCTTTGAAATGCAAGCGGTTTAAGGACTTCTTTTAAAACCTCAATATCTCCAGAAAATTCTTTATCTTTTTCAATGCCTTTTATAATTTCCGCTAATTTTTCTTTATACCACCCGTCAAAAGTTTTCCCTTTTATCTTACCGTTGCTTATTTTCCGCCACTCCGACAAATCAAGAAATTGTATATGGCTTATTGTTATGGGTGGTTTGACTTTGTCCATCGACTCGACGAGAATAGGTTTAATTTTCATAGGCTTGTCGAGAATTAGCGCTATTTCATTGAGACAAACATTGGCTGCAGAATCTCTTGTCGAGTGTTCGCTTAAATAAACTATGGCAAGGTCATGATTAAGAATGCCCTCTACTATCTTTCCTCGCCAGTCTTCCCATGTGCCTATGCCGTCATAATCCATCCATACCTTATAGCCGCTTTCTTCAAGACCTTTTTTAAACTTATCGACTAATTCTGTGTTTTCATCGTGACCATAGCTGAAAAATAGTTTAGGGAAAGATTTACTGTCATTCATAAAATTAACTCATTTTATATATAAAAAAGTTAAAAAGTCATTCATTAAATATTTTTCTATTTGTTGTATTATTTATTGCATTTTTGATTTAATTTTTTTTATCGAAACTAAATATATCTATTTTAAGTTTTTTAAACTTTACGCATATAAAACAATCCATTAGGCTTAAATCGTTATACATATCATAGCAATCAAGAGCTTTGATAAAAAGTTCCGTATCTTTATTTCTCATGCCATTAAAAGAAAGCAAATTTTTCATCGTATCGACTATTTCTCTTTTAGGTATTTTATAAACTTTAAATTGAATTTTACTATACTGCTTTTTAAAACGTCCCTTATATCTTTAGGTATAGCAACCTGTCCTTTTGAAGTTATTTTTGCTGTAATCATTTATATCGTATTCCTTACATTTAATTGATTCATTACTGCTTTTAATTATATTGCTAATCTATAATGAAATCAATTATGATTTTTTGCGCTAATTTTTAAATTTTTGCTCAAAAGCTTAAATATATGGAGGGGTCAAATTTAAATGCGTGGGGGGAACAGCTTTTTTTCATTATTCTTTAAACAAAATAATTAATATAATCTAAAACTGAATTTAGAAAATATAGAAAGTATTAATGATTGAATTAGCAGTTTCCTTAAATTTATAAAAACAAAATTAATCTTATAATTCTATTCTAAATTATTTTCAGCCTAAACGAAAAATAATATTATCGGTCATATGAATCATATAATAATCCGCATAATAATCAGAAAGAGAAAGGTATCGCCAAAATACAAAGAGCAGTTATAAAACCGATAATTTTAAGCATTATTTCAATTCTCATTAATTTAAATTTTAATTATACGGCAACGACTCAAAATCATAAAAGATATCAAACACACGATATATTTACAACTCGACTAATCTTGCGACTTCTTTTCCGCAGTGCTTGCATTTTCCTTTTAAAACAACATCGCAGTAATATTCATTCGGAACGACAATATAATCAATAATAGTAGTCATACCACAAACAGAACAAACGACATTATTTATTAGTTTCTGTTTTAGTTCTTCTGAAAGATTTAGCCATTTCTGCATTACTTTTGAATTTTCAACTGACACTTCCGTATTATAAAAATTAATTATTTTAGCCATAAAAATTCCTTAATGTTTGTAAGATTAATAATACCTCAATTCACCGTTAGAAACTTTAGAGCCACCCTCAAGTAATTGTAAAATATAAGTGTCAGCAAAATAAAAACAATAACTGTTGCTGACAATATATTTTTATATATTGTATTTTTATTATAACATAAAAAATAAAATATCAAAACTTTAACGAATTTTTTATTTTAGTCGCCCTCTATATATTCAATTAATTTTTGCAATATTTTAAGCATAGCAAAAGTATCGAGTTTACAGTATTTAAGAAGATTATTTTTAATCTTTTCGATTTCTTCGCAAGCATTTAAATTATCGTTATTTAAACTTAATTTTCTGATTCTAAAATATCAGTGCATAAAGAAAGTCTTTTATCACTTTTTTATCGATAAATTCTTTATTGTCTTTTTGAACTTTCCAGATATTTCTTAGTGTTCACAATTTTTATATTTCCCTCACTCCCCCGCTGCAAATGCAGGTGGGAGTGAGGGAAGAAATAAATCAGATATTTTTTTGTATACTTTTTTCGACACTACGACGCTTTAGAAGATAAAAAATTATACCTGCTATTATAGCCAAACCAAGAAGATAAGGCCAAATTATTAAAAATAGCATGTAAAAGAACCACAGTAAAAAAATTGCAAACATTATTAATCCTAGAATAAAGCCAATTTTTAATACGTATTTTGTAACCCACATACCTATAAGAAAACTGGCCAATGTGTCTACAGGTCTACCCATTTTAAATGCCTCCTTTTAAAATGTGAAATTTATCTATGTTTGACTATGTATTACCACCCTCCCACACTACTCCATAGTACACATATAAGTAAAAATAGTGGGGTAAATAAATCAGACGCCTTTTTTATTCTTATATTTCCCTTACTTTACACTGCAAATGCAGGTGGGAGTAAGGGAATAAATAAATCAGATACCATTTATTAGATACCATTTATTTTATATATTCAATTTTAAATACGCTGACTTATTTTACAAATAAACACGGCTACAATAATTACCCGGATGAGAACCCATTTAAATTTCCGATAGAACAGTTAGAGGAAATATTCATTAAGAACAAATTGGACATTAACATCCACGGACATATTCATAATAAAATAAAAATTTTCGATAATCTCATAAACGTCTCTCCTGCTAATATAGGATATGCGCCGATAAAATTAGGAGATTTTTTATAGAAATAAATTAAAAAGTTGATTTAAATTCTTTTATAATTTAGACTACTGCTTTATTTCTATCTATGCCAATTTAAAATTGAGTTCTATAGGTCTAGTAAAAAATAAATCTGCAAGCTCAACTTTTATTTAAATATAGTATAAATATTAAAATAAAGCATTTTAAAAATTTTTAAAGGAAACCTAATGCCAATAAATTATTAAACCGCTAAATTTATTTAAACTTCTCAACACCAATAGAGAATACGATAAATATTTAGCTTCACGGAAAGATGTTTAAAATTTTGCAAAAATTTATTGTATAATATATACTATTTAGTATATATTGATAATAAAGGAGGAGGCGGTAAATTATGAAAAGTATTATTAAAACGGCAAAACTGTTTCAAAACGGAAAGAGCCAAGCGGTTAGATTGCCGAGGGAATACAGATTTGAAGGCAAGGAGGTGCTTATAAAAAAAATTGGGGAAAGCGTGATATTAATTCCTAAAAAAGATTATTGGAAAGAGCTTTTTGCAAGTTTAGACAATTTTAGCGAAGATTTTATGAACGACAGGAACCAGCCCAGCGTTCAGAAAAGGACGGCAATTTTTGAATGAGATATATGCTCGATACTAATATCTGTATCTATATTATAAAAAACAAACCATCCTGGGTAAAGGAAAAATTTTCTTTGTTTAGCCCTTTTGATATATGTATTTCTTCGATAACTACATCCGAACTATTTTACGGTGCCGAAAAAAGTAAATATCCCGCCAAAAATAAGGATGCTTTTGAAAAGTTTTTATCCCCGTTAAATATAGTCGATTATGATTACAAAGCATCGCTGGCATATGGAAAAATAAGAGCGTTTTTAGAAAAAACCGGCAATATCATAGGTTCTATGGATTTATTGATAGCAGCTCATGCCTTAAGTTTAAATATTACACTAATAACCAATAATGAAAAGGAATTTAAAAAGAAGTATTATGCAGACTAAAAGATTTACCTGTTAATCGCAGATATGAAAAGCAAAGACTAGAAATATTATAAATTAGTAGTAATTATGGAAAATAAAGAAATACTTTTTAAAACCGCTAAAGATTCAAACCTTTTTTGGTCGTATTCTAAAGATATAACCGTTGCAGACATTCCGGAAGAACTTCTTATAGAAAAAATCCTATTATACGGAGATATAAAAGACTTAATACTGTTATTCCAGACATATCCTTATGATACTATATATAAAGTCTGGACGGAAGCGCTTTTGCCCGATAAAAGATATAAACCTGCAAACTATTTTTTGGCTAAATTCTTCTTTAAAACCGATATGGATAATATTAAAATAGAAACAAAATTAGATAAATTAATTAATATCATAAAAGCGACGCAATCATGAACGAAAAACTATTGGAAAATTTATTGCAGAATACAAGAGAAGTTTTCAATAAATTCTCGACGTCAAAATTAGATTTTTTAGATAATTTTGTTTTAGTAGGAGGCAGCGCTTTAGCTATCAGGCTCGGACACAGGCAGAGCGAAGACCTTGATTTTTTTACGCATAAAGACTGGTTCGATAAAAAAAATATATTATCTGTTTCTAATTTATTTAAGGATTATGAAATATTATTAAACGGTAAAGAACAAATCGATTTGTTATGCGATAAAGTTAAAGTTACTTTCATGAACGCATCGTCTAATAAGGCATGGCAATTTTTATCGCCTTCCGGTTCAGCCGAGGAAAATAAAATAGAAGGGATTAATATAGCGACAATAGATCAACTTTCCGCAATGAAAGTTCATGCGCTTTTTTTAAGGTCGGTATTCAGGGATTATTACGATAATTATGTTTTATCTAAATACCACATAGGATTGGAAAATATATATAATAACGCATATAAATTCATTCCAGGCATGTCTTTCAGGCTATTTAGCACCGCTTTAACTTATACAAAAGATATTAAAGACGAAAATATCGAATACTTAAAACCGAAATATAAAGTTACCAAAGAAGAAATACAATCTTATTTTGAAAAAGAAATTAAAGAATATATCGAAAAAGAACTGCATTAGACCCCTAAAAAGCATGGCTTATACTGTGCCTATTTGTCAAGGCAACTTAAATAAATTATGAGTATAATCGCCATAGGTCGTTAACAAAACAACATGATTTTTTAGCAAAATTAAGGATATTCGGTCTTCCGAAGAATTCTTTTAGCGTTTTATCTAACAAATCTAGATCTTCAGACGATAATGTTCCTAATTTTTTCAAAATCAAGGATTTATCTATTGAAGATATAGCGGACTTAATAACCGAAGACTTTAGGAGTCCGGCAGAAGCGTAATCCCCGATAAGACACTCTCTGATTCTAAGGGGATTTTGGGTATTGCTTGTAACCGCCATTATAATTATATCTAAATAACGGCTATTGTAAAAATCGGAACTTATTACGACGACGGGCCTTTTTTTAGAAAATGTTTGATTACTAAAAGGAAAGGGAACGAGAATTATATCGCCCTTTTTATAAGGCGTCATATGCGGCATCCTCAGCGTTATCCCATATCTTTTCAAAAATTCTTTTGGAAAGAACCTGTGAAGAATGAATCGTATTTTCTTTTTTAACTTCTAAAAATTTAATAAAATCCAATATTTCGGGAAGAAGTTCTTCCGGTATTCTATCAATTTCATTAATTATTAAATCCTTGCCCGACATTGCAAACCTCTGTTTAAAATTAATAACTCTATAAATAAATATAGCACTATTACGGAAAGATAATCAAGTTTGGGGACAAGCTCTACGTATTCGCAATAATTTGCAGGCTTTATTTTTTAAAATAAAGAACCAATTTTATTTTACGATATACAGAAAATCAAGGGAGATATTTTTGCAATAATTTAAATTGCAAAAATATTATTGCAAACGACGAAAACTATGCAATTTTTTTAATTGCAATATTGAGGAAAAGCCGTTGCAAAAGTGGGGAATTTTGTTTGCAATTTTGGGGAAAAACGATTTGCAAAATACATGCGTAGCTTTGTTTCCATTTTCCTTTGGAGCAGACCTTCCTCTAATAAAACCTTTCTTATGGTTTCGTCGCTTAATTTTATATCGTGAAGCCCAAAGAGCTTTTCACAAAATAGCGTATATCCGAAGTCTGTATAATTGGATGCCCTATAAACATTGATTTATTATAATAAAATATGTATAATTATAAAAATATAAATTAACAATATAAATAACATCAAACTATTGAAAAATAAGCGTAATATATAATAATTATAAACATAGAAAATCTATTGCCGAGAAAAATTTAACCTAAATAATTTATTTAAAATATCGGGGGGGGTGAATATGCAGCTTTTAAAAACAATTAAAGAATAAA
>JAKAQK010000004.1 GCA_021822625.1 bacterium
GCAAACTCCAGAGGATCATTGGGTGCAGTCCTTCAGATATTATAATATTTTTTAATCCGAGCTGATTTAAGGTAATAATATCGGAAAATAACGCAATTCTGTTTTTATCTCTCATATTAACGGAATACGTTATTGCCGTATCAGGACTTTCATCGGACATTAGCTTGCAGAGCAATATTGCGTTAAAACCAAAATTTTGTTCGATAATTATATTTTTAATATCGATAATTCTATTTTTGCTGAGTTCATTTAATAATATTTTCAATTCTTTTAAAAAATCGACATAATTTTCACTTAAAGGGGATTCTATTTCAGGTATAATATTCATATAGTAAATCCTTAAATATTTTTTTTAAAAGTCTTTATACTATAATCCCTGGGAGAAAAAATACGGGCTATATTTTCTTCTTCCCCAAAATTTTTCATATTTACGTACGAGTTCATAAATATACAATTTGCTTCTTCGTCGACCTCGCATTTAATACCATTATGCCCTTCGCAAGGACCATTTAGCAATCCTTTAGGGCAGAGCGTAATTGTACACACGCCGCCTGTAAAATTTAACCTGCATTCATCGCATCCGCGGCACAAAGGGCTATATTCGCCTATATGCTCAGTCTTGGCTATAAATTTACTGTTTGTTCCTGTAATTATCTTTTTTTTAGTAAACTCGCTTATCGTTTGAACGCCCGTTCCGCATGAAAGTACAACAACGGCATCGGTATTTGCAAGATTATCCTCAACAAAACGCATATCTTCTTTTAGCACTCTCATATCGCAAGGCTCATCGATAGAGATGGTAAATGTTATATTTTTACCCTCTTTTTTTAATGATTGCGCCATTTCTCCGACCTGCGCGGAACCGCCGGTCAGGCATATAGATGCGCATGATGCACATCCTACGATGCCTATATTTTGATATTTTTTTGCGGCATCTATTATTTCTTTAATATCTTTTTTTGTAGTCAGAAACATTTTTTTGTCACTTCTCTTTTAAGACGGCTGGGCGCCAAGTTTTACTTTAATAAATTTAATTTTATTATTTTTTGTATGTACTTTTAAAACTACAACCTGTCCAGGAACGAAAGAGCTGATCATTCTTTCGAGGCTGGAAAAAGAATCGACCTCTTTATTGTTTATTCTGGTTATAATATCCCCGCCTAAAACATAAGTCATAGCCTTCATCTGTATTATCCTTTTTCCTGCCCTTATTCCAGCTTTATATGCAGGGCTCCGTGGAAAAACTTTCTCGACCAAAAGACCTTTGCTTACATTTTTAATTCCGAAAAGCGTGCTAAAACTTTTCGTTACTTTTATAGCTTCTATTCCAAGCCATGGTTTTATTATTCGGCCGTATTTTATTAATTCAGGAATATTTCTTTCCGCAAGATTAATAGGTATAGCAAAACCGATATTCTGAGCTTCTCCTGCCAATTTTGCAGTATTAATGCCGATAACGTGTCCTCTGTAGTTCACCAAAGGTCCGCCGGAATTGCCAAAATTAATAGCCGCATCCGTCTGTATTATATTTCCGTAAAATCTTGCGGTGGGAAAAACCAATGACCTTTTAAGTCCGCTTATGATACCGGTCGTGACGGTTTGATATAAATTGTAGGGATTACCTATAGCCATAACCCTTTCACCTACTTTCAAATTATTAGAGTTTCCTAAAATGACCGGTATTATTTTTCTGCCTTTAGGATTAATATGGATGATTGCTATATCAGATGAAGGATCGGTACCAATTATGTTGGCTTTTACATTTTTATATTTTAAAAAACTGACATCTATTTTACTTGCATTTCCTATAACATGAAAATTGGTTAATATATCTCCGCTATTATTTATAAAAAACCCCGTACCTATATCTTCTTCAGGCATTATCGCCCCGTTTTTCAATCTGGCAAATCCCAGCACCTGGATGTGCACAACACTGGGCTGTAATTCATGAAACAGCTTTTCAACAATCGAACTGCTTTTATTTACGGCATTAAATGCATAGACATTCGCGACTGCAAATGCAAAGATTAAAGATACTACAGAAAAAACTGATACAACCGTCTTTATTTTAAATTTAGATTTAATTTTATTGCCTGACACATTACCGCATCTGTAATTTTTACAAGCATCATCTGTATTAGCTGTATTATGCCGCCTCTGAAAAAACATTGCTACCTCCGCTCCATTGCTTCGCCTGATGAATAAAAGCTTCCAGTCTAAGCATTAAATTTGTACTTTCCTGTCCGTCAAACCATAAATTTATCCATGGAAAATTATTTAAATCTTCTCTGAATTTTTTTGAAATAGCCTGCACTACAGACCCGGGCATACAATGAAAAGGATGTATGGCAACAACCCCTGAATACCCTCTTTTTGCAAAATCTATAGATTCGCCTACCGTTAAAATAGCCTCTCCGCCTATTGCTATATCAATATATTTTTTTGCATACTCAAGCACTTCTTTAATGCTGGATTCTTTTTGATTTCTGAGCAATTTAGAAAAAGGTTTAAACATATTTGATTCGTCTTTCCTTTGATAATAATTTACAAGGAAACTTAAAAATATATCTTTAAATTTTTTGTTTCTAAAAGCGTTAACAGCATATTCATGCGTAGTGAACGTTATCCATTTATATGTTGGAACAACGGAAACTTCCGCCCCAAGCGCTTCAATTTTTTCTATCGTAAAATTATTTGTAAATTTATTAAGCCTTAAAAATATTTCTCCTACAATGCCTATTATCGGTCTTTTTTCGTCTTTAATCGGCACGGATTCAAATTTTTTAGCGCATACTTCCATTGCGCTATATATCTCTTTCCCTTTCTCTACCGTATCGACGATAATATCTCTGCACTGCTCATAGACTTTTTGCGTCTCGCCTTTATTGATTTCATAAGGCCGCACTCTATATAATGCTTTTTCTAAAGTATCTATCGCAAGGCACCCCTGCCAAGCGACCCTTCTGAATAAAGTCGCCTTGTCCCCAACGAAATCCGTGTATGATTTACCTGCGCTCGGAACTAAAAACTCAACTTCATTATATCCCATGCTATCAAGCACAAGTTCATGCAATCGGTTATACTGCCCAAACTTGCAGGGACCCGGCGATGTCGGCATAAAAAAAGCCGACTTCTTTGGGTCAAACCCGGATTTCTCAATAACTTTTATTATGTCGCCCGTCGTAACAAAACAAGGCATACACTCATTGCCGTTCGTATATTTTAAGCCGCAATCGATAGTTGAATTATCGGGAGCTTCCATAACTTCAGAATCTACTCCGCATCTTCTGAAAGCGCCGCTTAATGCGTATGCCGCATCGGACATATATGGAATATAAACCTTCTTGTCAAACACCGAAGTATTAGTATGATGCATTTAAACAAACCTCTAAAAATATTATTATTTTTATTTTTTAATTAATTGATAATTAATAATCTAACCGACTCCTGCAACTTTGAACGTCGTATTACCTGGCAGCAAGAAACAGCAAAAAAAATTATAGTTACCTTTTATATATACTATATCCTATTTATAAAGTCAAATTAATAATAATAATTATCTAATAATATTTATTAATTATTAGAATTTTAAATAAATCTAAATTTTTTTTATTTTTAATTTCATTAAATTAATTTAATTTTCATCAATTTTTTATTAAAAAAATACATGCAATAAATTTCACATAACTATTTGCTCTAATTTTATATAATTTGATATAATCTTAGTATAATAATTAATAATATAGATATAATCTTGAAACAGACTAAGCCGGCAGCTTAAACCTTGTTGCTTTATTTAAAAATCTTGCTATTTAAATTACTTAAAATTTATTAAACTTTAAATGACGATAGCATCATAATTCTAATTATTATTATATCGCATTTAAATATAAACATATAAGATGAAATTCCATAATATTATTCTACTATATAATCCTTTTTCCGGACGTTTTTCATTCAAAAAATTAAATTTTATTAAATATTATTTAAATAATTTGAATATCAAAACAACATTATTTAATCTTACCGAAAAGGAATTTTGCGACAAATTAAATAATTCGAATAATTATTTTCTCTCTTCTTATGATGCTATATTTCTTGCAGGTGGAGACGGAAGCCTTAATCATATAATTAATAAATTAGTTTTTACGGATATCCCTATTGCTCACCTGCCCATGGGAACGGTTAATCTGTTTGCGCTTGAAAATAAAACGCCGTTTAATATAAAAAAAGCATTGGATGATATAATAAATAAATATGAGCCTATGAAGGTTAATTTAGGAAAAATAAACGATAGATTCTTTTTAATAATGGCAGGTATAGGCTTTGACGCATATGTGGTAAAAGAATTCGAAAACAAACTGCAGACGGCTAATGAGAAATCAATTATTTCTAATAAAAATAATATATTAAAATATATTAACTATATAAGCAGCGTCATAAAAACTCTAAAAAAATACGAATTTATAGACCTTTCAGTTAACTTGTTCTATGATAGCGGCAATAATCTTAATAAATTATGTAAATATACAGTATCATCAAAGAATACGGCAAATAATGGGCAAAATTTCATTGAAAAAGCAGTCTCCGACTCAGAAAAATGCAGAGTTGAAAATCTTTCTGCCAAAAAAAAATTATATGAAAAAAGCGCTATTGCAAAACAGGTGATTGCTTCTAACCTTAAATATTACGGCGGACCGTTCAAAGTTTTTCCGGACAGTTCGTGTTTTGACGACAATATTAATGTTAGATTAATCAAAAATATAAATAATCGTTTCAATACATTATCGTGTATGATTAAATCTATAATATTCAGTAAACAATATATGAAAAATAGCGAAATTTATATAAAAGCAAAAAAAATAATTATAAATGCTTCAGACCAGGCGAAAAATAGCAGGGTTTACTGTCAGTGCGACGGAGAATTCATCGGCACTCTCCCTGTTGAAATAACAAAAGTTCGAAATGCAGTCACATTACTTATATCGCCTAATGGCGAAATTGTGCTATAATAATAAATAAGATGGATAAGAAACTTATATATACAGAATTTAGAAATATTTTAGGCGCCGACAGGGTTTTAGCCGAGCGCGAAGAGCTTTTATGCTATTCGTACGACGCTACAATTAAAGAGTCTATGCCTGATTTCGTCGTCTTTCCGTTAAATGAAGCTGAGATATCGGCTATTGTGAAAGCATGTAATAAGTTTAGTATTCCAGTCATCGGAAGGGGCGCCGGAAGCGGTTTTTCAGGCGGAAGCGTTCCTATTAAGGGCGGTGCGGTAGTTTCATTTGCTAAAATGACAAATATTTTAGAATTAGATGAAGAAAACATGTTTGTAACCGTAGCTCCGGGTATTATCAACGCAGATTTAAAAAATTATCTTGCAGACAAAGGATATTTCTATCCTCCAGATCCTGCAAGCTATGAATTTTGCAGCATAGGAGGCAATGTAGCGGAATGCGCCGGAGGACCAAAAGCTGTTAAATACGGCGTCACAAAAAATTACGTGTATGGTCTTGAAGTGATAACCGGAAGCGGAGAAATTATCAATACTGGTTCGAAAACTATAAAAGATGTAGCAGGTTATAATCTGACGCAGCTGTTAGTCGGTTCGGAAGGTACTTTAGGTCTTTTTTCAAAAATAATATTGAAATTTTTGCCTAAACCGGAAACATCTAATCTTTTAATTGTTTCTTTTGATAACTCAACCGACGGTTTTAATGCTGCCTTGTCTCTGTTAAAACTTAACAGCAGACCTTCCATGTTGGAGTTTATGGACAGTTCGTCTATAGCCGCCGTTAAAAATTATTTTAAAAACAGTTTTATCGATATTAAAGGTGATTTTTTATTTATAATTGAAGCAGACGGCAGCGCAGATGAGGTTAAGAACGCTATTGAATTATACAAAGACAAACTAAGCAAATTCTCTCCGGTTCTGCTGTTTGCCGCCGGAAACGATGAAGAAAAAAAAGCTATTATGGACGCAAGGAAGGCTATTTCACCTGCATTAAGAGCATTCGGAGATTTCAAAATAAACAATGATATCGCCGTGCCTATAAATAAAATAATACAAATTTTAAATGATATTAAGAACATATCAACTCAATATAATGTCCCTATTATTAATTTTGGTCATTTCGGAGACGGCAATATTCACGTTAACATAATGTTAGACAAAAGCGATACGCTAATGCTTGAGCGCGGTGAAAAAGCCAAGTATGAAATTATGAAAAAAACGGTTGAACTCGGCGGCTCTATATCAGGAGAGCACGGGATAGGAACTATGAAAAAAGAATTTATGAATCTAAAATTTGCGCCATACTATATCAATTTAATGCGTAATATAAAAAAATCATTTGACCCTAATAATATATTAAATCCTGGCAAAATATTCGATTAAATGTTTGTATGTGCTACCAATTTACTAACTGCACTATAAAATTACTCATTTGATTTTCAACCAATTTATTAACCAAATGAAAGACATTTTGCATAATATAATAACTAAAGAACAAAAAATTGGAAAATATTTTAAATACAGCGCTAAAAAGTTTTGAAAATTGTGTTAAATGTGGAAAATGTCTATCTGTCTGTCCATCATATAATGCTACTTTTAATGAATTTTTAAGTCCGAGAGGCCGCATTCGTTTGATTGCATCCGAGGTAAAAGATGAATTGCCTCTGAGGATATCAAAATTTGAACAATCTATGTCTACTTGCCTTCTTTGCGGCAGATGCGCCGATATTTGCCCAAATGGAGTAAAAACAGGTCCATTAGTCATAGAAGAAAAGAACAAATTTAACAAGATTAAAAATGAAAGATTTTCTATTGACAATCTTGCTCTAAATGCTTTAAAAACTAATAACAGATTGATGCTTTCTTCCGGTTTGCGGCTTTCAAATATTTTTAAATTTAAAAATTTGAATATTCCGAAACCCTCCGGCAGACCATTTATTTTACATAAAGATTTAAAATTTACCGCCGATAATAATTTTTTGGATAAAGGCGATAACAAATACAAGTCCGAAGCAAATAATATTGCCGATAGAAATTTAAAATCCATTCGTATTGAGGCCGAAGAACACAATGCTCATAATTTTATTAAAGATATGACCGTCGGCTATTTCAGCGGATGCGTATTCAACAGCATTTATCCTGAAATATCTGCAAGCACCGTCAGCGCATTAAATAAAAATAACATATCTGTTTTTGTTCCGTTTTCTCAATCTTGTTGCGGACTACCGCACATATCAAGCGGGGATACCGCTTCTTTTAAGGAACTTGCATTAAATAACGCCTTAAGTTTTAAAGGAAAGAAACTGGAATATATTGTAACTTCCTGCGCTTCATGTTCCTTCTCGATTAATAAATTATATCCTTTATATTTTAGCGCCGAAGAAAAAAATAAAACAAAAGAAAACGAAAGAACCGAGGTTTTAAACTTTTCTAAAAAATTAGTAGATATCTGGGAGTTTTTCAGCATTCTTAAAAAAAGGGGCATAAATATAAAACAGGGGGCATTAAAGAAAGAATTAGATGCGGTATTTCATATACCGTGCCATTTAAAAAATTCAGCTAATTTTATTCCTGTTTCAAAAAATGAAAATCTTATCGGCGAAGCGGGCAGTATCATAGATAATATAAACGGATTAAATCTAAAACCGCTGAAACATAATTATTGCTGCGGAAACGGCGGTATGTTCAATATGCGTCATTATGCCATGTCAATAGATATTACGAAAAGAAAATTTGAAGAAATAAACGATGCCAAGCCAGAGGTTATATTAACCTCGTGTTCCGGATGTATGCTTTCTTTGAAAGACCAAAAGAACATAGAAAACGGCAAAAATGAAATTCCCGTAAAACATCTCATTGAATTGTATGACAAAAGCATATAAACAACATGCTCATGCATTCTCTTATTTAACTTTTATGCTAATTTAAAAAGTTAATCTGGTAAATTGAAATTGAGACTTACGCGTTCTTATTCAGCTTTTACTCATAGTAACCTTGGTACAGCGGAAATCTTCCGCAAAGATTTATCACTTCATTTTTTATATTCCGCTTTATATCGTTATCAAGAGGATTTAACAAAATTTCAGAAATCAGTTCGCCTATTTTCACCATTTCCGCTTCTTTCATGCCTCTTGTAGTAACAGCCGGCGTACCTATTCGTATGCCGCTTGTAACAAAAGGCGTTCTTTCGTCAAATGGAATTTTATTTTTATTAACCGTTATTCCGACTGCATCTAATAAATTTTCGGCTTCTTTCCCCGTCATTTCCGATTTTCTGAAATCAACCAGCATCAAATGGTTGTCCGTGCCGCCGGAAATTAAGCTGAAACCGTTATTTTTAAGAGTATCGGCAAGAGCGGCAGCGTTAAAAACAATCTGCCTCTGATATTCTTTAAATTCGTTAGAAAGAGCCTCCTTAAAACAAACAGCTTTAGCAGCTATAACGTGCTCAAGCGGTCCGCCCTGAATGCCTGGAAAAATCGCAGAATTAATCTGTTTTGCGTACTTTTCTTTTGCTAATATTATCCCTCCTCTCGGTCCTCTTAAGGTTTTGTGCGTAGTAGATGTCACGAAATCTGCATAGGGTACTGGATTAGGATGGAGTTCTGCCGCGACTAATCCGGCTATATGAGCCATATCGACCATAAGATATGCGCCTGCCTCGTCAGCAATTTCTCTAAATTTTTCAAAATCTATTATTCTTGGATAAGCGCTTGCTCCAGCGATAATAAGCTTGGGAGAACATGATTTGGCTATTTTTCTTAATTCATCGTAATCTATTACTTCGGTAGTTTTATTTACACCGTAAGAAACTACTTTATAATATTTTCCAGAAAAGTTAACATTGCTGCCGTGGGTTAAATGCCCCCCTTGAGATAAATCCATACCAAGAACGGTATCGCCGGGGTTTAAAAATGCATAAAAAATAGCCATATTAGCCTGTGAACCGGAGTGAGGCTGCACATTGGCGTATTCAGCATTAAATATTTTTTTTAATCTGTCTATTGCCAGCTGTTCAATGCTGTCAACGTTGGCGCAGCCGCCGTAATATCTTTTGCCAGGGTAACCTTCGGCGTATTTATTCGTTAGAATAGAGCCCTGGGCATCCATAACCGCTTGTGACACAAAATTTTCCGATGCAATAAGCTCAATAGAATATTGCTGCCTTTTAAGTTCGCTTTGCAGAAAGCCGTAAACCTCCGCATCATAACTTTTTAAATTTTGTCCATTCAATTTTGTTCACCTGTATAGTTTATAATTTATATTTATTTTATGATTTATATCTATTGTTATTTGTTTATTATTTATTTTATAATTTGATTATATATTATTAATTTCATCTATCCTGTTCTGGTGTCTGCCGCCTTCAAATTCTGTATTTAAAAAATTATCCAAATATCTCTCTACTTCGAGAGGCGTCATAGTTCTGCCGCCAAAAGTTATTACATTTGCGTTATTATGTTTTTTGGCAACCACCGCAGTATATTCATCATAAATCAATGCAGCCCTGATACCCTTAACCTTATTTGCCGCTATCGACATCCCTATTCCTGTCCCGCATGCTAAAATGCCGATAGAGTCTGGGTCGTTAGCAGTTTCTTCAGCAACTTTCTTAGCATAAACAGGATAATCAACGCTTTTGGTTGCCGAGTCCGTACCTAAATCAATGAACTCTATTTTTTTTTCTTTAAGATAGCTTTTAATCGACTCTTTCAGATCAAACCCTGCATGGTCCGAACCTATATATACTTTCATTGTAATTTTCCTATTATTAATTATTTACCTTCCCATTTTTTTAAAACTAAGGTAGCATTTGTCCCGCCAAATCCGAAAGAATTTGATATTGCATATTTCATATCGGCTTTCCTCATTATATTCGGCACATAGTCTAGATCGCACTCTTCATCGGCTTCTTCAAAATTTATAGTGGGCGGAACTTTCCCTGAATACAAAGTCATAGCAGTCGCTACGGCTTCTATGCCCCCTGCGGCTCCTAATGCATGTCCTATCATAGACTTAATTGAACTCACCATAAGCTCCTTACTGTGTTCTTTAAAAAGCTGTTTAATAGCCTTGGTTTCGTTTAAATCGTTATAATATGTAGATGTACCGTGAGCATTAATATAATCAATATCTTCAGGATTTATACCGGCATCTTCTATTGCATTTTTCATACAAAAAAATGCTCCCTGCGCATTCGGGTCAGGAGTCGAAAGATGATAGGCATCGGAAGAAAATCCGTAGCCGACAACCTCTGCATATATTTTAGCGCCTCTATTTTGCGCATTAGTCAATTCTTCTAAAATAACTATGCCGGAACCTTCGCTTACGACGAATCCATCTCTATTTTTATCAAAAGGTCTGGATGCTTTTTCAGGTTCATCGTTTCTGGTCGACAGCGCTTTCATAGCATTAAAACCTGATATGCATAAAGGCGTTATCGTGGATTCAGCGCCTCCAGCTATCATAACATCCGCATCCCCTCTTGCAATTATCTTATAGGCATCTCCGATAGAATTTGTTCCTGTAGAACATGCCGAAACAGTACTCGCATTTGGTCCTTTTGCGCCCGTCATAATAGAAACCTGTCCCGGCGCCAAATTTATCAGCAGCATCGGTATAAAAAACGGAGAAATTTTTTTAGGTCCGTTTTCTAATAAAAGCGTGTGATATTTTTCAATGGTCATCAGTCCGCCTATTCCCGCGCCTATCCAGACGCCCACTCTATGTGCATTAGATTCGTCAATCTTAAGACCGGATTCTTCCAATGCCATTTTTGAGCATGCAACGGCATAATGTATAAATCTATCCATTTTTTTAACTTCTTTTTTATCGATAAAATTTTCCGGTTCAAAATCTTTAACTTCTCCTGCAATCTTAGTTATATACTCGGTCGTGTCAAAAGCGGTAATCAGCCCTATGCCGCTTTTGCCGCTGATCATTCCTTCCCATGAAGTATTAAGATCATTGCCTAAGGGAGAAATCATAGACATGCCTGTAATTACTACTCTTCTATCGCAATTAGTTTTTTCCATTGAAAAACACCTTTATAAATATTTAAAATACGCTTTGCCGTTAACAGGCAAATTTAACAATATTATTTCGTATGCTCTTCTATATAAGATACAGCATCTTTTACAGTCTTAATTTTTTCCGCATCTTCATCGGAAATCTCTATACCGAACTCTTCTTCAAATGCCATAACTAACTCAACGGTATCCAAAGAATCTGCTCCTAAATCCTCAACAAAAGAAGCGTCATCCGTTGCTTCATCCGGTGTGACTCCAAGCTGTTCAACTATTGTTTCTTTAACTTTTTCTGCAACTGACATTATATAATCACCTCCTTATTTTTTAGCGACAGTTAGTCTTTCCGTAAATCATGAAATCGTACTGCACAATTATAAATATAAGTAGTTCGCCGGCATTCGCATTTTGTCTTCGAATATCAATATGCAATGCAAAATATACGTGTTTACTAAATACACGGCTAAAGAAATCAAAATTGCAATAAAATGCTATCTTTATTATTAAATTATTAATTATTATAGTCTGTCTATCTCATATACATTCCGCCGTTTACATCTATTGTAGCGCCTGTTATATAATCTGAAAGCTCAGACGCCAGAAAAAGAACCGCATTGCTCACGTCTTCAGGAACGCCGAACCTAGTTAGCGGAATTTCTTTTTTAATGTTATTTTGAACAAGTTCATTTAATTTATTCGTCATATCAGTGCTTATAAACCCGGGAGCTACGGCATTTACATATATATTTCTTGAAGCGTATTCCTTGGCAACGGATTTAGTAAACGCTATTATTCCGGCTTTAGCCGATGCGTAATTAGCCTGTCCTGCGTTTCCGGATTCTCCTATAACTGAAGAAATATTAATAATTTTTCCTGCTTTCGCCTTAATCATATATTTTATAACATTTTTTACAACATAAAACAAACCGTTTAAATTTACATTAATAACATCGCTCCAATCCTCATCACTCATTTTAATTAAAATCGCGTCTTTTGTAATACCTGCATTATTAACTAAAATGTCAATTTTACCAAATTGCAGCATTATATCGGCAATAGTTTTTGCGATGCCGATGCTATCTGATATGTCTGCTTCATAAAAATAAAATCCTGCATTGTCTTTTATTTTCGATAGTTCGTCCGAAATTGCGGAAAACTTTGCATAACTCCTTCCTATTATAGCAACACTGGCTCCTGCCGTCAGCAAAGTTTTTGCGATAGACAGCCCTATACCGCTATAACCGCCGGTAACAATAGCATTTTTTCCTTTTAGGTCAATACAAAAGGACATATTTAGATAGTATATATTTTATATATTTTAATTATTAATATAATCAGTTTGAAATTATTGTTTTTAACCCTTTAAGAGATTCTATAGAATTAACTGAATATGATAAAATTTCTTTATCTATCCTTTTTACAAGTCCGGTTAAAACATTACCTGGACCAACTTCTATTATTTTATTAATGTTTTTATTTTTTTTTATATTAACAACGCAGTCAATCCATCTCACCGGAGAAGTTATCTGAAGAATAAGATGGTTCATAGCATCATTTTTCTTTGAATAGCTATTTCCGTCAACATTTGAAAAAATTTCTATATTATCGTCGGAGTCATTATACCATTCCGGATTCATAAAATTCTTCAGACCTATTGCCGCATCTTCCATATAAGGCGTATGAAAAGGAGCGCTTACAGGCAGATAAACAATTTTTTTAGCTCCTTTTTCCTTGAGCAATTCACAAGTTTTTTCAATATCTTCAGCTTTTCCGGAAATTACAGATTGGACGGGGGAATTATAATTTGCTATAAAAACAGTTCCCTTTAAGGCATTTCTATTTCTTTCGCCGTCACCGAAACTGCCTGACTTATTATTCATTTCATTAACAGTATCTTCTATAATTTCAGCAGACAAACCTATTACTGCCGCCATTTTACCAAAACCGACAGGGCATGCGTTCTGCATTAACTCTCCTCTTTTTCTTGTTATAATTAATGCATTTTTAAATTTTATAATGCCTGCAAAAACATTTGCGCTGTATTCTCCCAGACTATGACCCGAAGCAACCGAAATATTATTTATACCAAATTCATTTTTAATAATATTTAAAATAGCTATGCTCATAGTTAATATTGCCGGCTGTGTATTTTCAGTCAAATTAAGCGTATTTTCATCGTCGCCGAATATCAGCTTTTTCATATCCAATTTTAAAGTATCCGAAGCCTCTTCCAGAAAAATTTTATATTCCGAAAAATTATCATAGAAGTCTTTGCCCATTTTTATATACTGCGAGCCTTGCCCAGGAAAAACAAATGCTGTATTTATATCTTTCATTTCGCTCATTTCGTTTATAAAACAAATTTTACAAAATTATTTATAAAATCTTCGGTCTGCTGCATAATTTCTTCAATAACGTCTTTAACCGATTTTTCTTCTTTGATGATGCCGGCTATCTGACCGCTCATCATTGAGCCGTAATCAGAATCGCCGTCTATTGCAGCCGCTTTGAGCTTACCTACTCCCAATTCTTCATATTTTTTAATATCGGCGCACTTTTCTTCCAACTCTAAAAATTGTTTTGATAATTTATTTTTAAGAACCCTTACGGGATGTCCGGTAGGTCTTCCGGTAATCACCGTATCTCTGTCGGATGCTTTTATTATCATATTTTTCCAGTTCTGATGAACATTGCATTCTTTTGTAGCTATAAATCTGGTACCCATTTGAATACCTGAAGCTCCAAGGCACAGAGCCGCAGCAAAGCCCCTGAAATCGGCAATGCCGCCGGCGGCAATAACGGGAATACCGACATTCTCGGCAACCTGCGGAACTAAAGTCATGGTAGTAGATTCACCGATATGACCGCCGGATTCCATGCCTTCGGCAATTAAGGCATCTGCGCCTGCTTTCTCCATTCTTTTAGCTAAAGCTACTGCCGGAATAACAGGTATAACTTTTATGCCGGCATCATGAAATTTTTTAATGAATTGACCTGCATTTCCGGCTCCGGTTGTAACAACCGATACTCCTTCGCTTATAACGGCATCTACAAGTTCGTTAATATATGAAAGATATAATATAAGATTGACTCCAAACGGTTTATCGGTGTTCTCTTTAGCAAGCCGTATCTGTTTAACCAACAAATCCGGCGGCATCTGACCGGCTCCTATTATACCGAGACCGCCCGCGTTTGATACGGCTGAAGCAAGATTGTAATCGGATGCCCATGCCATACCGCCTTGAAATATAGGATATTTTATACCTACAAGTTCACATATAGGAGATTTCAACATTTTATTTTAATTTTCCTGACTATAATTATTTATTTTATTAAAATTTTAATATTTATTAAAAATAAAATAAAAAACCATTTTAACCGCACTGCTCAAGTTAGCAACTTAAGACATAAAACTTAACGATAAAAAGTGCGCAGGCAGCTATAACATGATAATAAATAAACGGCGTCCGCCGCATATTAAATTACCATTTTATCATAGCCGAAGCCCACGTCAAACCGGCTCCTATAGCATCGACAAGAACAATGTCGCCTTGTTTTATTCTGCCGGTTCTATACGCTTCATCCAATGCAAGCGGTATAGACCCGCTTGAAGTGTTGCCGTATTTATAAACATCGACAAAAACCTTTTCCATCGGAAAACCTAATTTTTTAGCAGTTGCCTCTATTATTCTTGTATTAGCCTGATGAGGCACAAACAAATCAATATCTTCAGAATTAAAATTATTATATTTTATGGCTTCTTGCGCAACATCTCTAAGATAATTAACAGCGTACTTGAAAAGTTCCGAACCTTTCATTTTAATATAATGTTCCCGATTACTCACAGACTCGGCTGAGGCAGGGATGTTAGAGCCTCCTGCCGGCAATTCTAATATATCGTCATGTCCGCCTTCGGAATGGATATGTGTCGATAATATGCCTCTGCCGGATTTTTCATCTTCGTCAGCCGATAAAACAAGAGCGCCTCCGCCGTCGCCGAATAATACGCATGTCGATCTGTCCGTATAATCCGTAATCCTTGAAAGAATATCTACGCCTATAACAAGAGCATTTTTAAACTGCCCCGACTTAATCAGAGAATCGGCAACCGAAAGGGAATAAATAAACCCGGCGCATCCCGCGCTGAGGTCAAACGCTGCTGCTTTTTTAATACCGAGATTATTTTGTACTATACATGATGTAGATGGAAAAATCTTATCGGGCGTCACCGTTCCGATAATAATCAGGTCAATATCGCACGGCTGCATATTTGCCATTTCAAGAGCTTTTCTTGATGCCTCTGTAGCAATATCCGAAGTTTTAATATTTTGAGCTGCTATCCTGCGTTCTTTTATGCCCGTGCGCGATACAATCCACTCATCCGAAGTATCAACTATCTTAAGCAAATCTTCGTTAGAAAGAATTTTATCGGGTACATAGGAACCGGCACCTTTTATGATTGAATGTAACAATTTTTAATCCGTAATTTATAATAAGTTATAAAAAAATAGACTGGGCTTTCGTATTTATATTGAAAACATCGCTATGCAATCTTAGCCTCTTTATTATTAACTGCTTCAACATTTAATTCAATTTTTTTGCTTATCTTTAAATTTATTTCCTGTTCCGCAAATCGTTTTGCCATCCTTATTCCGCTTGCAATTGCTTTTGGTGAAGCGCCGCCGTGGGCAATAAACCCTACGCCGTTAATTCCAAGAAGAGGCGCTCCTCCATATTCGTTATGGTCGACTAATTTCTTAAAATTTCTTAATGCTTTTGATGCAAGCAAAACACCTATGTTAGCCATTATACTTTTGTTTACTTCTTCTCTCAATAGTTTAAATATAGTTTCTGCCAGTGTTTCGGAAGATTTTAGTATGACGTTTCCCGTAAACCCGTCGCATACAACCACGTCTGCTTTACCGTTAAAAATTTCTCTGCCTTCTACGTAGCCAAGAAAATTTATATCTATTTTTTTAATTATCTTGAATGCTTCTCTTGTCAATTCATTTCCTTTAGACTCTTCTTCGCCGTTGCTCAGCAGCCCGACAATCGGGTTGTCGATATGTTTAATAAATGAAGCGTATTCCGAGCCCATAATCGCAAACTGCGCCAGATGATGCGGTTTAACATCGACATTGGCTCCCGCGTCTAACAGTACCGTATGTCCGCCTATAGACGGCATAAGGGTAGCAATAGCCGGTCTGTCTATACCTTTAAGTCTTTTAAGTACAAACATGGCTATAGCCAACGAAGCGCCGGTATTGCCCGCGCTTATTACAGCATCCGCTTCTTTACTGTGAACCAGTTCATAAGCAATCCTCAAAGAAGAATCTCTTTTATTCCTTACGATAGAGGAAGGGGAATCCTTCATAGTTATCTGTTCGGATGCATTGCGAATTTTTAATCTTTTCAGAACCGCATTAGAACAATCTAATTTGCCAATAAATTCAGAAAGTATCTTTTCGTCGCCTACAAGAATAACTTCTAAATTATTGTCCGATTTAAGTTCCTCTATCGCCCCTAAAATCTCAGGATTTGGGGCATTATCCGAACCAAAAGCATCTAGAGCTATTTTAACCATAATAAGTTTAGGCTCACTGAAGTTTATTTAAAATAATAAAAATATTAGCTTGCAGATTTTTCAACTTTGTCTATGATTATTTTTCTGCCGTTATATGTGTTGCAATTTGAACACATTCTGTGAGGCAGCGTAGTTTCGCCGCACGTCGGACATTTTACATAATTGACAGGCGTCAGGCTGTCATGCGTTCTTCTTTTATCTCTTCTGCATTTGCTATGTCTTTTTTTAGGATTTGCCATAATCAATATCTCCTGATTGTTTTGGTCTAGTTTTCTATTTATTTTATTTTATTTTATTTCAATTTATTTTATTTTAATTTATTTTTATCAGTTATATATAATAATATTTCCATCGGCACATGAACATTTTTCTTTATTTAAATCTGCGCCGCATGACGGACAGAGTCCCCTGCAATCGCTTGAACATAGCGGATTAAGCGGAATAAGCAAATTAATCGCTTCGATGCAGATACTATATAAATCAATAGAATTCCCGTCATAATAGCCTAAATCCATTTCTTCTTCTTTTAATTCAATATTTCTGCCGCCGCCGACAATATCGTTTTTATATGACTCTGAAGGAACATATATAAGATTTAAAATTTCGTCGATATTGTAATTATAATTATTTAAACATCTCACGCATTCCAAAACCACAGACGCTTTTAATTTGACCTGCGCAACAAGCCGCGAACCCTTTAAACTCAATGTAATTTCTGCTAAAAAATCATTAGCGCCGTCTAAAGTTATATTGTTTTCCGCTAAAATATTAATAAAATTACGGTCGGATAATTTAATAAAATATTTATTTGGACTTTTATCTAACTTTTTTAAATTAACAAGCATATTTAATCAAAATAATAAATAAAAAAATAACAATATATTATTAAATTAAATTTCGAAATTGTCAACCTTCAATTTTAAAACTCTATTATTCTATATTTTTTCGTATTTTTTGTATACTATATCGCTTTTGTTATTATCCTTTATATATAATATAGCATGTTGAGTTACGAACATTTAATATCAAAAAAAATAGCAAAATTAACTATGTTGATATTGTTTATATTTTCCAATTTTGAAATATATAATTTAAAATACATTAATCCTCAAAAGATATATAAATTTTAGAATCGCCTCCTGCTCCAAAATCGGCTTGTTCAGATATAATGATATCCTCTGCCCTGCATGCAGACATTATATCTGCTGAAAAATTTCTTACTGTTTCCATTATCTGCGCATCGGGCGAATAGACATATATTTTTTTTACTTTATGATTTTGATGAAGATTTAAATTAGTTCTTAATTTTCTGGATAAATCTAAAACCGTAAGCAAAACAGTAACGTCTTTGGCGGCGCTTTCATTAATCAGTTCTTGCCTATATACTGGCCATGCGCACAGATGAATGCTTTTCTCTGTTTCAAAATTTTTATAAAACGATAGGTATAGTTCTTCTGTTATAAAAGGCAAAAACGGAGCAAAAAGCTTAAGCATATTAAAAGAGACATAATACATCGCGTTCAAAGATTGAAATTTTCTGTCGTTAAATGAAGAGTCTTCTTCCCAGAAAATATTTTTAACTATCTCAAGATAATTATCGCAATATATATTATAAAAAAAATCGCTTATAACCCTCAATGCAGAAGAATATTCATAAGATTCAAGATATTCTTCGCACGCTTTTAATGTTTTTTGAAATTCGCTAAGCAGCCAGCCGTCAACTATGGATAAATCAGCTGAATTTAATTTGGCTATATCTGCCGCTCCGAATATCGGTTTAAAATCCTCACCGGATTTGATGCTGCTAATATTAGTAATAAAAAATCTAACCGCATTCCATAATTTTATTAACAATCTTCTGCCGTTTGCAACATCTTCTTCGCTGAATCTTAAATCCTGGCCCAAATTTGCTTTTGCAGCCCAGTATCTTAAAGCATCGGCGGAATATTTTTCTATTATTTCTTCCGGCGCAACAAAATTGCCGAGGCTCTTTGACATTTTTTTTCCGCTTTTATCGAGGCCCCAGCCGCTTATCATAACATTTTTAAAAGGAATGTCGCCTGTATGGTAAATTGATTTAACGACTGTATAAAAAAGCCATGTCCGTATTATTTCTTGTGCCTGAGGTCTTAAGGTCATAGGCATTATTTCTATTTCTTTATTTTTGCTATTCGTATTATCTGCGCAATTTGTATGCGACTCAAAATTAAAATTAGCCCAGTTTGAATTTATAAAAGGCGTCAAGGAAGATGTCATCCATGTATCCATCACGTCATTTTCAGGAATAAATTCGTTATTTCCGCAAACACGGCATGTACTGACGTGCTTCGGTTTAGAAACAGCAGGATCAACCGGCAGCTCATCTTCTTCGGCTATAACCGGTTCGCCGCATTTAGAGCAATACCATACCGGAAACGGTACGCCATAGAATCTCTGCCTTGAAATATTCCAGTCCCACTTAATATTTTGTACCCATTCATCATATCTTGTTTTCATAAAAGCCGGATACCAGTTAATTTTGCTTCCGGCGTCAATAAATTGAGCTTTATTGTTTAATATCGTAATAAACCATTGCGGCGTCTGAACAAATTCTACTGCTGTGCTGCATCTATCATGAATGCCAACATTATGCCGCAATTTTTTTTCATTTTTAATCAACGATAATTTTTTTAAATCTTCGACTATATTTTTTTTAGCATCTTTTACGTTCTGTCCTGCGTAAGCACGAGCTTTTTCATTTAATCTGCCTGACGGTTCAATAATTATCGCGGTGTCTAATTTATGCTCTTTCCATTTTTTTACGTCTTCGGCATCACCCCATGTACATACCATCATAAGACCGGTTCCATAATTCATTTCTACCGATTCGTCAAATTTGACGGGGACGGTATGTTCATAAATCGGTATTCTGATTAATTCATCTTTCAAATGCGAATATCTTGAATCTGACGGATTGGCATAAATTGCAACGCATGCGCCGAGAAGTTCCGGTCTGGTAGTCGATATAATCAATTTTTCTCCGGAAGACGAGCTAAATTCAATATCAAATAAAATTCCGTCAAATTCTTCTATTGCGATATCAGCCTGTGCGAGCGAAGTCCTACAGGAAGGGCACCATATAATCGGTTCGTCTCGTCTTTCAACCAATTTTTTGCCGTAAAGTTCTATAAATGATTTTTGAGAGGTTTTTCTGCATTTTGCATCTATTGTAGAATAGGTTAAACCCCAATCTACGCTTATACCGAGTGCCTGCCATAACTCTTTATAGGTGTTAATCCCAATTTTTGTTTCTTTAAGGCATAACTCGATAAACTCGTCTCTGGTAATTTTAGACTTATTTATTTTATACTTTTTTTCAACATATCTTTCGGTAGGAAGACCGTTGTCGTCAAATCCCATAGGATAAAAGATATTGAAACCTTTCATCCGCTTGTATCGGATTATAAACTCCGCCTGCGAGTAGCTCATTGCATGACCGACATGAAGATGCGCCGAAGATACGTAAGGGGGCGGCGTGTCTACGGAAAAGATACGTGAAAAAGTAGATGCGTTATTTTGTGAAAAATCGCCTGATGAGTTGTCGTTATTGCGCTCTTTATTTTCATTCTTAAATTTATATATATTATTGCTTTCCCAATATTCGGCAATCCTTTTTTCCGCCGATTTATAATCATAATTTTTAGGGAAGTCTGTAAAATTGGTTTTTTGCATAGTTTTATAAGTCTATCAATTTTTTTGATAAAAATCAAACTGTCTTTTATGAGTCTCAATGTCTTTTATGAGCAAAATGTCTTTGGCATCAAAATATATTTATAATTAAAATGTCTTTATAATCAAAATGTCTTTATAATCAAAATGTCTTTGGGGCAATTATAACAACGGGTTATCTTAAAATTTTTTTCTGCCGGAAATGGCTTCGGCTAACGTATTTTTATCAACGTACTCAAGGTCGGAACCAACAGGTATGCCGCGGGCTAATGCCGTAATATTAACATTATACGGCGCTAATAATTTTTGAATATAAAAAGACGTTGCTTCTCCGTTCGAGTTTGGATTTAAAGCAATAACTATTTCTTCAAACCCGCCGTTTGCGACTCTGTTAACCAATTCTTCAATTTTGATGTCATTAGGGCCGATGCCTTCAAGCGGATTGATTAATCCGTGAAGAACGTGATAATAGCCGTTATAATTACCGCTCTTTTCAAAAACATAGATAATCTCAGGATTTTCTACGATACAGAGCATTTTAGAATTTCTAGAGTTATCGGAACATATATGGCATAGCTCCTCTTCGCTTGACAAATTAAAACAAATTTTACAGAGATTTACATGTTTTTTAGCATTAATTATGGAATTAGCGAGGCCGAAAGCAGCGGCATCATTCTGCGACAGTATATGAAAAGCTAATCTCCTTGCCGTACGCTCACCTATTCCCGGAAGTTTTTTTAGCGAAAAAACTAAATCCCTGACATAATCGTTATGTTCATTAGGCATATTTAATTTAGTTAGTTAATTGTCCGTATGAAATAATATTTAATTTTAGTAATTGCCGGAGTTAATATAAAATTAGCGTATTAATAAATATAATTAGGATATAATTATTTAATTAATTAAATTAAAATAAACCCGGAATATTTAAGCCGCCTGTGAGTTTAGACATTTCACCGGAAATAAGGTCTTTAGATTTATTTAATGCTTCATTAACGGAAGCTACTATTAAGTCTTGCAGCATTTCTACATCATCCGGATTTACCACTGTTTTATCTATATCTATAGAAATCAATTCCTGTTTACCGTTAACCTTAGAGGTTATCATACCTCCGCCTGAACTGGCTTCTACTACTTTATCTGCAAGTTCTTCCTGCATTTTGAGCATATCGGATTGAAGTTTCTGAGCCTGTTTAAGCATTCCTGAAATATTTTTTGACATTTTAACCTCCAGTTATATAAATAATCTGTTTAATATTTAATATGAATTATCTTATTAATTTAATTTATTATTAATTTTTTATCAACAAAAATTTACAAATATATTGCTATTCTTTGATATTTTCTATAAATCCGTCAAAAACCTCTTCAAACAAATTACGTATAACATCGCCTTTGCTATCCGCATTAATAGATTCGGCATCATCACTTTTCATGTCATTATCAACATTGCCGTAGCCGCCGCCGTTCTTGTTATTATTATCGTCATCTTCTTTGTTAACGAGCTTTTCATCCCGGACAGCGCTGCCGTTATCGTTATCGCTAAAAGCAGGAGCCGTTTGCATATTAAATGTTACCGGAATGTTGTCGTCTATGTTATTAGTAATGGAATCGATATGTTCAAGAAAATCTTCTCCGTCGGCAACAATGCTGCTCTGTATCTTATCGGCTAACCTGCGCTCTTCAGTATTTTTCTTATCTGATTTGTCTGTTTTATAGTTTAAATTTTTATAGTTTAAATTGCATTCTTTAATATTTTCGTTTTCCGGCAAAATAGAGGCGTAAGAGACATTATCGGTTACGGCTTTATTATCAACTTTATTATCAATAATAACATCATCGCAAACCGTCGCCGGTTCGCCGTTTGTATCTTTTTGTAAATATTTTCTTTCCGTATCCGCCAGTTCTGTTATTGTATTAATTTTTTCCAATTTATCTATTTTGTCTAATTTATCTAATACCGCCTTTATCTCCATTTTAGACGGTGTGTTTATAAGCCTGAATATAGTAAGCTCCATCATTAGAAGCGGCGAAGAAACACGCTGGTATCTGCCGTCCGCTTCAAGAAGCATATCTATCATATCTAATATCTCAGCCTCTCCCTTAAGCTCTGTAAGAGGAATTAGCGAAGCGACGTCGGTTTCAAGTATATCGCTTATTATGCTTTTATAGTTTAATTTCAATACAAGAATATTCCTTAGAAAAAATGCCAGCTGTCTAATAAATTGCCTTATATCCGTTCCGGCTATATAAATATCGTTGATTATTTTTATAGCATTTTCATAATCTTTTTTAAAAATATATTCGGTAATTTTTTTTATAGTTTCTTTTCCCGTTACCCCAAGGATACTGCCGACATCTTCTTTTATTTCTTTGCCGTAATAAGATATAACCGTATCAAAAGTGGAAAGAGCATCCCTGAGCGAACCATCGCTTAAAGATGCTATCGTCATGAGATTTTCTTCTGAAATCTCAATATTTTCTTCTTCCGCGATTTCTTTTAATTTTAAATAAATAACGGTTGGAGCAATTCTTTTAAAAGTAAATCTTTGACATCTTGAAAGTATCGTTTCGGGAACTTTATAAATTTCAGTCGTTGCAAAAATAAATTTAACGTGCTCCGGCGGTTCTTCGAGAGTTTTTAAAAGCGCATTAAAGGCGCTTTTAGAAAGCATATGAACTTCATCTATTATATATATCTTATATTTTAAGCTTTGCGGAGAATACATTATATTTTCTTTAAGCTCACGAATATCGTCTACCCCTGTATTTGACGCTCCGTCTATTTCAATAACATCGACAGCGTTGCCTCCAAGCATTTCGGCGCATGCCTGACAAACTCCGCAAGGATGGGATGTAGGACCTTTTTCACAGTTTATAGACCTCGCAAGTATTCTTGCTATAGAAGTTTTTCCTACGCCTCTCGTCCCGGAAAAAATATAGGCATGGGCTATCCTGTCTGAATCAACGGCGTTTTTAAGCGTTTTAACAATATCATCCTGCCCTATGACTTCGTCAAATGTTTTTGGTCTGTATTTTCTGGCTAATACCTGATACATTATTATATTGCTATATTATTTTTATGATTTTTTTTGTATTGAGAAAATTTTGGAGATTAGAAATAAAATGTCATTTTTTATGCAATAACATCTATCTTTTTCAAAATTTTCATATTATTAAATAATTATAGCCCGGATACTCTCGTATTTATACGAGAAAGGGATCTATCCTCATTAAATAATTATAACATAAATATAATAATAAATTTGAAAATTAATGATGCGAAAATTGATAAAATTATATACGAACGCTATTTTATATTATATAATTATAGCATAAGGCGATATTGTATAAACATGAAGATGATATCTGAAAATATTAAAAAAATAAACGACGACGTGAAACATTCTGCCGCTAAAAGCGGCAGAGATTACCGGCGCATTACTATTCTTGCCGCTTCAAAAACCAGAAATGCGGATGAAATAATTAAAGCTTGCGAGTCTGGGATAACTGTTTTCGGAGAAAATTACGTTCAGGAATTTTTAGGTAAATATGATTATTTTAAAAACATTGCCGAAAAAAATCTTACAGAACGCGATAGTAATAACATTACTTCTGCCTGTATTTTTAAAAATTTAAAATGGCATTTAATAGGCAAACTGCAGAAAAATAAAGTTAAATATATAGCAAAAAAAATAAGCATGATTCATTCAGTTGACAGTTTTGAGCTTGCTAAACTTATCGATAAATTATCGGCAGCCGATAATCTTTCCGAAAATAAAGTTCAAATCCTTATTGAAATCAATATTGCGGATGAATCGACTAAATCCGGCATCAAGTTAGATGATGCAAAGGGGTTAATTTATAATTTAAATAGCTTAAATAATATTGAACTCAAAGGATTTATGACCATGCCTCCCTATGCCGAAAATCCAGAGCAAAATAGAATTTATTTTAAGGCGCTAAAGGATTTTCTCGATTCCGCAAATCAAAAAAATATATATAAAAATGAACTGACAGAGCTTTCCATGGGAACTTCAAACGATTTTACGGTTGCAATTGAAGAAGGCGCCACAATCATCAGATTGGGAACTATTATCTTCGGCGAGAGATTCTACGCAAACAAATTATAAATTATAAATAATTGATAATTTTTGAGCATTTTAACTAAATTTCTATCCTCATTAATATGCCGTGAATTTTTTCGGCAGGCAAATTATAAAATCTGACGAAAGAAGGGGACAGCTTTTTTATTATAGCAAATATTTTCCAGATAATATTATTGCTGACTACCTCTTCTATACCGTAAAATATCACCTTTTCATTTACATTATAAACGCGGAGTATATTTTCTATATTCACTATCTCAAGATAGCCCGCTTTAATAATAAAATGTTTTAAACCCGGCGCTATATCGTTTTCAAACTTGCTTTCTATCCCATATGGAATATTTTTTGTATGGATTGAAACAATTATATTATTTTCGTATATTATATTATTTTCAAACAATGTGGTAGTAATATAATATGGAATTTTATTTATATCGCGCGCAAAAAATAAAGCCGAACCCTTAATTTTTGGCATACTTTTATACAACTCATTATACTCTTTAAGAAATTTATCTATATCCGTGAGTTTATATGCTTTATATAATTTTTCCTGTCCTTTAGTATATATCATGATTATTAAAAACGGGACTAACGCTATGAGTAAGGCAACATATCCGCCTTTTAACGTTTTAAATAAAAGATTAGATGTTAAAAAAGAGGCATCGACAAATATTATAAATATGGAAGATACAAACAAAATAAATCTTCGTTCATGATAAAAATATATACTTATCATTATTCCGGTAAACGTCATAGTGCCGCTGACGGCAAGGCCGTAAGCCATAGCTATATTATTCGATGTTCTGAATGCTATCATTATTGAAATAACGCAGATAAATAAAAACCAGTTTGCGAGGTTTATATAAATTTGCGATTGCATTTTATCCGAAGTATACTGCACTTTTAAAAGCGGCAGAATCCTGGTAGTAATTCCCTGATAAATAATGGAAAATATACCGCTTATTACCGCCTGCGACGCTATAACTGTGGCTATTATACTTAAAAACAAAAACGGAATATATAATATGTGCGATTCTTCATATATCATTTGAAAAAATACATTGCTTGATTTTAAATGATCTATCATAAAAGAACCCTGTCCTATATAACTAAGAATTAATGTACCGAATACAAAGTACCATGCTTTTCTTATAGGATCTCTGCCTATATGCCCCATATCCGCATATAATGCCTCACCGCCGGTAGCAGAAAGAATCACGTCGGAAAGCACAAAAAAACTTATGAGCCCGTGCCCTACGACGCTCCTTACATTCATATTGATATGAAATATAAAAACCATAGCGTAATATGGATTTATCGCTTTTAAGATGACGGGATTATAAAATATGGATATAACTCCGGTTATTCCCAACGTTATAAACCACACAAACATAATTGGACCAAAAGTTTTACCTATTTTATCAGTCCCATTATGCTGAAACCAGAATAGAAATATCGCTATCACAACCGATATAAAAACTATTAGAGATGTCGAGATAGCGCTGAACGCAGGGATTAAAGCAACACCTTCTACGGCGCTAAGAATACTTATAGCCGGCGTTATAACGCTATCCCCTATTAATAAAGAAAGCGCAATATAAGAAATTATAGTAATGAACGCCATTTCCCTTGCCGATTTCACCACTTTTCGCAATACATTTCTGAGAATAATGGTTCCGCCTTCATTATTTTCGCTAATATTCATTGCAAACCAGACATACTGCACCGAGACAATGACTATCAAAGTCCATATGATAAGCGATATAACGCCCAATATGTTAAAAATGGTCGGTCTAAGATACGCAAATATTACAGCTAAAGTATAAATTGGGCTTGTTCCGATATCTCCAAAAACGAGACCAAGAGCTTTCATAGGATTGCTTTCGCAAAAATTTTTCAATCCCTCAGATTTCATATTTTTCCTTATTTTATTAAATTTTTAATTATAAGATTTTAACCCATTTTAGACACTTATAGCAGTTTAAAATTCATGAGACTAAAAATTTTAGAGCCGGATGTTTAATTTTGCAAAACACTATCTATCTATCTATCTATCTATGAATTATGCTTAATTTAAACGGCATCTGCGTCTATTTATAATGTAACTTATTTATTAATTTAATGTTTGTGCGTATGTCCCCTGTCTGACAAAGCAGCGGAGTTTTCGCTAACGCAGCCTTCTTCTTCTATTAAATTTACTGTTACGCTTACTTTAGCTAATATTTCTTTTCTGTATTTTTTCAGATATATTATATAAATTATTATAATGCATATAAAAAGTATTGATACTACGCTCGCCTGAAAAATAGGAAACAGCGGCGGAACAACAGATTCGTACAGTACAAACATAAATATTAATGTTGCCAGGCCCGGCATGACATAATGCTCGATAGGATGAATAATCTTTCTTAACAGACCGTGATGTTTTTCTTTCAATCTTTTATACAAAACCATAATTGAAGTATTTAACAAAAAATGCGTTATTATTAAACCGTACAATGCAATAGTAGTTAAAAATGCAAATGTTTCCGTCAATCCTTCCTGTAATTTTGGATTTGCCGCTGAGACGGAAAACATCTTGCTGAAACCGATGCCTTCTATATGAAGCATAATAAAACCGGTCGTAAGCGCCACAACCGATGCGGAAGCGCCTATAAAGAGCAAAGACTTATAAGGCGTTTTAAATTTCTTATGAATATCGGAAAAAAAATCGGGCAGTATATGATCTCTTGCCATTGCAAAATAAACCCTGGCAGCATTAGACTGCATTGCCACAGAATCAGAAAATGCCGAATTTAAAGCAACCAATGAAAGCATAAGGCCGCCGGCAATACCTGTATAAAAAGTAGCTACTAATATGCCCGGTATAGCGCTGTGAGCAAAACCCGCCATATGATTAACGCCCCATCCTACTACAAGAGAATATGAAACCTCAGTCAGGACACCGCCGGTTATCAGCAATCCTATAACTAAAGCTTTAGTTATCGACCTGTGAGATTTTACTTCTTCCCCTAACGGTGCAGAGCCGCCGTATCCGATAAAACTGGTTATGGCAAAAATCATACCGAGACCTACCGAAGAAACAGGACCGCCGTTAGGGTCAAAATAGCTTTTATAATTTGGCCACGCAAACGGGTTAAATACATTAAGCGTATTATCCGGAGCTTTAAAGATAATAATAAGCGACAGGACAAATAAAAAACTGACTTCAAACAGCGCCGCAGCTTTTATGTATTTCATCTGAATTTTTATGCCTAAGATAGCAAGCATAATCGGGATTATAATAAAAATTAAAATCAACGGCATCCATAGCCAACCCGCTATATTAATATTAAAAAAATATTTCAGCACACCGGGCAAAACAACGCCGCCTATATAAGTAGGTATAGCCGCAGTGCTTGCCACCTGGTACATAATATATAAAAAACCGGTTAGAACCGCCGGAGACGGTCCGTATGCCGTTGCAACATAACCGTAGTAACCTCCGGCGCTTGCATGTCTTTTTGATAAATGGTAAAGGGTATTGACCTCAAGATACATAACCGCCATTGCCAGAAGGAAGGAAAGGGGCGTTAAAACATAAGCGTAAATAGCGGCGGCAGTCATAAAGGCAACTGTATCGCATGCAGGGGCCATAGCTGCTATTTCCTGAGCGATAGCTCCCAGAACACCGATATTTCCTTGCTCTAATCTTTCCATTTTTTCCATAATTTTAATAAGCCTCCTTATTAATTAATGCGCTTCATCCCAGTTTTTGCCTTTGCCAATGTTGACTACTAAAGGAACATCGCCAAGCAAGTCCTTATTGGTCATTTTAGATTTAATTATATCCTCTAAAAATTCAACTTCATTTAATTCAGCTTCAAATATAAGTTCATCATGTATCTGAAGTATCATCTCGGTTTTAAGCTGTCTATTTTTAAGTTCGTTGTAAATACTAATCATCGCTATCTTTATAATATCGGCCGCCGTTCCCTGAATTGGGGCATTAATGGCAGCTCTGTCGGCAAAAGAAGATACATTTTTTGCAGAAGAATTTATATCTTTAATATAACATCTTCTGCCGAACACTGTTTTTACATAGCCATTTTCTTTAGCTTCTTTTACTATATTTTCCATATAATATTTTACGGCGGAATGTTTTTCAAAGAATGAATCTATATATATTTTTGCTTCTTTCTGGGTTATATTTAATTCTTTCGATAATCCGTAAGGGCTCATGCCGTAAATTATTCCGAAATTTATTACCTTTGCTTTTCGCCGCATATCTGCGTCGATATCTTCCGGTTTAGCGCCGAAAACTTCTAAAGCCGTCTTCATATGTATATCTTCATTATTTTTAAAACTTTCGATTAGCGATGGGTCTTTTGAGATAGACGCCATAACGCGCAAATCTATTTGCGAATAATCAGCGCTAATTAATAATTTGCCGTCAGGCGCAATAAAAGCCTGCCTTATTTTTTTTCCTTCAATGCCTGTAACAGGAATATTCTGAAGATTGGGGTCTTTACTCGCAAGCCTTCCGGTAGAGGTTTTTATCTGGCTGAAAGATGTATGTATTCTGCTGTTTCTGTCTAATTTTTTTAAAAGAACATCCGTAAAAGACGTCTTAAGTTTTATTTTATTTCTATACGAAATTATACTGTCTAAAAATAATAAATAATCTTTATATATAGATGCAGACTCATTTCCGTCTTTTAAATAAGCATCCGACAATAATTCTAAGTCATTCTTTAATTTTAAAAGAACTTCTATATCCGTACTATTTTTTTTTATTCTTTGAAACTTTAGTTCGTCGAACATAACCTCGCTCAGCTGTTTGGGGGAATTTATATTAAATTCTCTTCCTGCAATTTTATATATTGCTGCTGCCATTTTTTGGGCTTCACGATCTAACTCGGCAGATAAAACAAATAATTTATCTTTATCAACCATAAATCCGGTTTCTTCCATATTGGCAAGAATAGATGCAAGCGGCATATCTACGTCAAAAAAAATCTTCTTAAGCTCATTGACTTTTTCGAGCTCTCTAAGTTGAAGACGAAAAATAAAATATGATAAAAAAGCTTTATTCTCTTTGGCATCTGCAGTAATTTCGCTTAAGTTGTCCAATTTTTCTGAAAATTCATTAATTAAATCTTCAAACGTATGATTATGAATTATAGGATTTAATAAATATGACGCTATTGCTATATCAAAAAACCCGTTATTAAGGCTAACATCATAATATTTTAAATATCTGCGGATAGAATTTATATCAAACCCTATTTTTTTTACGGTTTTATCGGTTAATTCCGCAATTATTTCTTTATTCTTTAAAAAATCTTCTAAATTAACCTTAAAATACCCGTTTTTATTTGAAAATAAATATATGTTCTCTTCCGTTTTATCTGCATAGTCTAATAAATTATCGCCATTATCTGCGTTGTTACCATAACCTGACCTTTTTAATTTTAACGGCTTTACGCCGCTTTCACAGCCGGCATTGCTGCCGCTTCTGCTTATAACATCTATGCAGTCAATATAAATTGCGAGCTCATCCCCGCATATTTTCGATAATTCTTTAATGTCGCAAGAAGCTTCCGCATAGCCGCGACTATGGCTATTATCGGGGCTTTCTATATGGTCTGATTTAAGATTATTCCCTAAGTTGAGCTGTTTTATCAGAGAGTAAAATTCAAATTCTTTAAATATTTTATAAAGACCGTCATCATTCGGCTGCTCTAATGCAACATCTTCTAAATTTTCAATTCTTCTATTATTGTCGTAGATAAAAGATATGTTATAACCTATATTCCTGTTATTACAACCGGCATTTCCGCCTGAATTTAAATTTTCCGAATTTTCTGTATATTTTTGGACGTTCAAATCTTTGTCGATATTGGCACTATTAATATTATTATTAATATCGATATTGCAATTTTCGGCAGTATTTAAAGATAATCGAGGAACAAAATATGACTGTTCAAACGGCAATTCTTTATAAAAAGAAGCTAATTTTAAAGAATTATAAGCGTCTTCTTTATGAGCCGCAAGCAATTCTTTAATTTTTGACTGCTTCATAAGGTCTAAACTGCCGTATATTCCATCCAAGCTGCCGTAAGTTCTTATTAAATTTAAGGCCGTTTTTTCGCCTATCCCTTTAATACCGGGTATGTTATCAGACGCATCGCCCATTAACGCAAGGATATATTTAAATGCGTTTGGTTTGATACCATAAACATTTTCGAATAATTCATCGGTTATAAGAACGTCTTTCTGTGCATCATATATACAAACATTAGGCGATAACAGCTGCTTGAGATCTTTATCGCTAGTTATTATACAAGCTGTTTTGCTTAATTTTGAAAACTTCTCAATTATAAAAGCAATTAAATCGTCAGCCTCGTATCCATCTAATTTAAATGTTTTAAAACCGAGGAAACTTGATATTAAGGTAATATAGTCAACCTGTTTTACTAAATCTTCAGGCATTTCTATTCTATTAGCTTTATAGTCTTTATACAGTTCTTTTCTTAAGCTTTTTCTAGAATCAAATATACATGCGCCGTATTTTATATTAAATTTTGTTTTAAGTTTAATGAGCATACGGGCATAACCAAGAATAGCGCCGGTAGGAAATCCTTTAGAATTGACAAGGGGAGGCAGAGCGTAAAAAGCTCTGTAAAAATATGAACTGGAATCTATAAGAAAAATATCGCTTTTTATATTGAGCGGTTTTAACATTAGCAATAGCGCAATAATTTTTAAAAATACTTTAAGGTATCAAATAGGTTCGGTTCATTATGCGTTGTATATACCTAATCTACTAACGCAGCAGTTGCATCGGTATCACCGCGGCGCGCACTGTCGACCACCTTTGTGAATGCTAATCTGTCGCCGAGCCTTTCTCCTATTGGGTTAGTTATGATATAATATATTTCGATACCATATATAAAAAGTCCAGCCGTGAACATTAAGAACAGACCAAATAGCGGTATAAACGCAAATGCAAGAGCGATAACCAGAAACATATTTCTTATCATTGAATCTTTAAACTCAATTTTTTTTTCGCCCGGCATTGTTATAACCTTTAGCCCTATCAATTTTTTGCCAAGACTCTGCCCGTCAAAAAAACCGTCTCCTATCAGCAAATATAAAAGACCTGCCATGAAACCATATGGATAAAATACCTTACTGAAAAAACCTACTATTAGTAAGTCAATTGCTTTTGCAATGAATCTGTTAAGTTTATTGGCAGACCGTTCCATAATTAAATAGGTATTGAAGTTTAAATGGTATAACTAAATATAAAAATATAAAACATCTAAAACGTTTCAATATAGCGTTATATATTTAGTTATATTTATCTTTTAAAACGTTTCAATATAAACTTATATATTTAGTTGTATTTATCTTTTTATTATTTTCTTATTATTATCTTATTAGCATTATTACTTCTTATAGTCTGATAATTGAACAGATAATTATAAATCAAATAATGCTTAGCCGATTGATTTAGCGAACTGCCTCGCCATTTCGAACGGGGACTTACCGGCAATGTTAGTTAAATTTAAATCAGCGCTCTGCAATTAATGAAGGTTCATAGATACAGTACGGCTCTTCGGCTAAATAATCCCCTGTTTCATAATAGGCTCTTGCCCTGCACCCTTCGCAGACTTTTTTATATTCGCATATGCCGCATTTCCCTTTTAATAAACTTAAATCACGTAAATTCGCAAATACTTCTGAAGATTCCCAAATTTTTTCAGCCGGTTCCTCGAGGACATTACCTGCCAATGCCGGAAGATATCCGCATGGCTGCACATCGCCTTTTCTTGAAATAAACATAACTGAACTTCCTGCCAGACAGCCTCTGGTTACCGCTGCCATACCGTGCGTTTTTGGGGTGATAGTTATTCCTTCGTCTTTAGCTTTTTTATGCATTATTCTAAAATAATGCGGCGCGCATGTCGCTTTTAACTCGAGTACATCTTTAAGTTCCATTGTTTTATCGTAAAACCACGACAATATGTCTTCATATTTCTGTTTATCTAACATCTGCGTATTCGCTATCTGCACACCGCATCCAACGGGCACAAGCATAAAAATATGCAGAGCTTTCAAATTATTCTTTAAAACAAATTCAAGTATATCTTTGATTTCATTTTCATTATGTTTAGCGATTGTCGTATTCACCTGAACTTCAAGCCCTTCATTCTGTAAGTTTTTAATTCCGTTAAAAGCCGCATCGAACGACCCTGGTATCATTCTGAATGAATCGTGCGTTTTAGCGTTGGAACCGTCCAAACTTATAGCAACCCTCTTTACTCCGCATTCTTTAATTTTTTTTGCGGTTTCTTTATCAATCATAGTTCCATTGGTAGCAAGCGCAACCCTTAATCCTTTACTCGTAGCGTAAGAGGCAATTTCGAAAATATCATCCCTGTATAAAGGTTCTCCGCCGGTTAATATCAAAATAGGGCTGGAAAAACTGCACAAGTTATCTATTACGGAAAAACATTGCGCCGTCGTCAGTTCATTTTCCTGTTTTTCTTCTTGAGCTTCTGCCCGACAATGGATGCATTTAAGATTACATCTTGCCGTAAGCTCCCAAAAGACAAGCCTCAATTCATTTTTTTTGCCAATCGGCATAGCGCCCATAGATTCATGATGGCCGTGAGCTCCGTGAGCCATAAGCGCAGCATCGGCAGGCATCTTTTTATCGTTAATCATACGTTATAATCCTATTTTATTTATCTTTATTTATATTTACTTATATTTACTTATATTTACTTATCTTTATTTATATTTATTTATGTTTACTTATATTTATTTATATTTACTTATATTTATTTATATTTAATATTTATAATTCTATTTTCGTTTACAGACCTATTTCTTCGTCAGTTAAATAGCATGCAGGGTCAGGCGACCATAAATCTCCCGAAGAAGCTTCCGATCTCACCCTAAAATTACCGTTACATATATCAAGCCATTTGCATTTAGCGCATCTTCCTTTAACGTATTCCTGCTTATGTTTTAACTGCTTCATTAAGGGATTTGAAGTATCCGTCCAAATTTCACTGAATTTTCTTTCTTTCACGTTTCCAAATGAATAATGTCTCCAGAACTGGTCGGCATACACTTCCCCATCCCAGCTTACAGAACCTATACCTACTCCGGAGCTGTTTCCCCCATTCATTTTAAGAAGCTGCATAACATTTTCGGCAGATTCCGTCTGCCCTTCTTTTAATAATTTCATATAAATATAAGGTCCGTCGGCATGGTTGTCAACCGTCAAAACCTCTTTCGTATTATCTTTGGAATATATTTCTTTCGTAAGTTCAAGAATCATATCCACAGTCTGCCTTGCTTCCTCGTGAGTAAGGTCTTCTTCCATGAGTTTTGTTCCTCTTCCTGCATAAACAAGATGATAAAAACAAACCCTCGGTATATTTTCTTCTTCTAAAAGTTTAAAGATTCCGGGTATTTCCTGAGCGTTTCTTTTGTTTATCGTAAATCTTAAGCCAACCTTAATTCCTGCTTCTTTAGCATAGTTTATTCCGTTTATCGCCTCTGTAAAAGCCCCTTTTTTACCTCTAAATCTATCATGAACCGCTGAAAGCCCATCAAGACTGATTCCGACATAAGATAGTCCGACTTTTTTGAGTTCCTGCGCAAGTTCTCTTGTAATTAATGTTCCGTTCGTCGATATTACCGCTCTCATACCTTTTGATTTTGCATAAAATGCAAGGTCCAGAAAGTGGGGATGCATTAAGGGTTCGCCGCCTGAAAAAAGCATAACCGGAGAACCGAAAGAAGATACATCGTCTATAAACGCCTTTCCTTCTTCTAATGTTAATTCGTTATTATATTGAAGATTTTTAGATTGAGAATAGCAATGCACGCAGTTCAAATTACAAGTTTTAGTCATATTCCATACTATAACAGGTTTTTTATCTTCTGAAAATTGCAGAAGATGGGACGGCAATTTTTGTGACATTCTTCCATACCGCAGTGCGTCCGAAGCATGCACCCCTCCGCAATAAAGTTTTGAAATTCCTATCATTTTTATTTAACCTCGCTTATTTAATTTAAATTTTATTATTTATTTTAGTTTTCTAAAAATTATATTTATATAATGTTGCAATGCCGTTATAATGCGTTGTGCTCCTTATAAAAATTTACTATTTCTTCAGTTAAAGAATTAATATTAACATCTTTTGATATTATATCAGATTTTATGCCAAATCTGAAAGCATATTCGGCTGTTTTTCTGCCTATAGCGGCAAAGCGGATGCCGCGGCGTCCGTCGGCATTGGTCCTCCGCAGTATATCCAATAAACCTTCCTGCGCCGACTCGACGCATTGCATAAAATTTTCAACCGTCGAATAGCTTGTAAATGTTATAAGATTTACAGGGGGATTTGCGGCATCAAAATCTTTAAATAAATTTGCTATATTTTCAATGGATTCAGGCGGCAAAATCGTTTCATAAACAGGAATATTAGTTAACGCGCCTCCGTTAGAAATAATATACTCAGGCAGCTCGCCGTTGATATTTAAAGCCTGCGGAAATAGAAAATTCTTCTCCTTAATATTTGTAGCGCCATATAGCATATTCAGTTCTTTTATAATTCCGTCCTGTGAAAACATTTCAGACGACGAAGGAAAAATATCCGCTATTATACCGTATTTTCTTAGTTCAGCCATAGTTGCCGCACCGACTGAAATGATTTTGCAATTACTTAATATTCTTAAATCTTTGCCTGCGGAAAATATTCTTTTAAAATATCCTTCTACGGCATTAGCGCTTGTAAATATTAAAAAATCATAGCAGCTGATTTCTTCGATAGACTTTAAGATTGCGCTTTCGTCAATATTTCTGCTTTGTTGTATAATTTCAATTAAAGGAAGTTCTATAGTTTCCGCGCCATATTTTTTTAAATTAGCGGCAAGCGACGAAGCTTTTCCGGTAGAACGCGTAATTAAAGCTTTGACGCCGTATAGCGGCTTTTTCTCAAACCATCTTATTCTTTGCCTTAAACGGACTACCTCTCCTACTATAAATATTAAAGGGCTTTTTAAACCCTCGCTGCGCATTTCTTTTTCAATAGTTTTCAGCGTCCCGACGGCAACTTTCTGATGTGCGGTAGTTCCTTCCTGAATAACAGCCGCCGGAGTGTTTTCGTCTTTCCCCGCTTTTATAATTTCATTTATTATATTGGCAATATTTTTATATCCCATCAAAACGACAATGGTAGAAGCGCCCGCTATATTATCCCAGTTAATAGTCGTTTCTTCTTTATGCTCTCCTTCATGTCCGGTTACTATAGCAACGGTAGATGAATAATCTCTATGGGTCAGGGGTATACCTGCATAAGCAGGAACTGCGAAAGAAGACGAAATGCCGGGTATAATTTCAAAATCTATGCCTTCTTCATGCAATTTTTCAGCCTCTTCGCCGCCTCTTCCGTACAGAAAAGGATCTCCTCCTTTAAGTCTTACTACTATTTTATTTTCTTTAGCTTTTTTAGCCAGCAACTCATTTATAGAATACTGCGGAAGCGTATGGTTAGAAGAACGTTTGCCGGCGTAAATTATCTCGCAGTCCTTCCGCGCATACTTCAGCAGGTCTGTAGAAATAAGACTATCATAAACTATTACATCTGCTTCGCCTATAACCCTTTTTGCTTTAAGGGTTAAAAGTTCCGGATCTCCTGGTCCTGCGCCGGTTAGATAGACTAAAGGTTTATTCATAAAAATTTTCCTTATTTTTTATTTTTATTATATTTTTTATTTTTTATGTTATTCTGTTATCGAATTTGTTTGCGTCTTTATGCAGTTTATGTAATATTTGTATTACAATAACTGCAATATTATTTATTTTTAGATAAAATTTCCAGTCCGCCCTTTTCTATAATTTTATGCGCCAATTTTTTACCCAATTCTTTATATTCTGTTTTGCTTCCGCTTATTTCTGCTTCTAAATATTCTCCGTTCATATTAGAGACAAATCCTTTAATATAAATTTTGCTTCCGCCGGAGATGTTATCGTCATCGAGTAAATAAGAATAAACGCCGACCGGCGAGGCGCAGCCGCAATCTAATATTCTAATGAAATCCCTTTCGGCATACGTCGAAACAAAGGTATGCTCATCATTAATAAATTGCAAAACTTCAGCTATTTTGTTATTGTTTTTTGAAAATTCAATCCCTATAACTCCCTGACCGCACTGGGGGATAAAAACAAGCGGGTCGAGATAAAAATCTATCAGCCGGTCTAGTCCCAATCTTATCAATCCGCTTGAAGAAAGTATAATAGCATCGAATATACCGTCTTTTACCTTTTGAATTCTTGTGTCGATGTTGCCTCTTAAAGGTTCAAAAATTAAATCTTCTCTTAATCTTTGCATGAGGATTCTTCTTCTGAGGCTTGACGTACCTACTACGGCATTGCGGCGAAGCAAACCGGCGTCGGCAATACATTCGATTGCGTTCCTTTCTGAAATTATATTATTATTTGTGCCGTTTTCAACATAAGCCGTATCTTTAGTTCCGTCAACCCCGCCTCTTAATATAAGGCAATCGCGCGGGTCATCCCGTTTAAGCGTGCATCCTATAATCAATTCATCCGGTATAACCTGAGGCACATCTTTTAAACTATGTACCGCTATATCTATGTTCCCTGCAAGCAAAGCCTCTTCAATCTCTTTTACAAATAGACCTTTTCCGCCGAAAGAACTTAATGAGGCATGCGTTAATTTATCGCCTGATGTTTTAATCGGCATAATTTCTACATCTGCGTCAATGTTTCGTTCTCTAAAAACATTTAACAATCGATTTTTAACGGTATTTGCCTGATAAAGCGCTAGTTTACTGCCGCGCGTTCCTAATTTTATAATATACTTTTTATTATTATCGGATAGCATAATTTTTATTATTTAATTATTTAGCCTTATTATTTTTATTATTATTCAATTGAACAATTTTATTATTGTAATAACAGCCGTCGTTTACGTTATTTGGAGCATTACCGCCTGTTATGGCGTCTCCTGCGTTTTTTACTTTCGTTGTTTCCTTTTCAACATCTTTGTTCTCTTGAGACATACCGTTAAGATTTATTTCCAGATCAAAAAGTATTTTGGCTGCTTCCATAAGATTTAACCCGTTAAAATCAACCTCTGCTCTTTTAATTTTCGTAATAGGTTCGTGAAGAATCTTGTTTGTAATAGAATTGACTATTGCTTCTATATTCTCATCTTTATTATTTATATATTTACACAATTCAGCCGAAAGGATACCGTTAACTTTATTTCTTAAATTTACAATTATCGGAACAGCATTAAGAGAATTCTTCCAATTCATAAAATCTTCCGCTTCTTCGTTTATTATTTTTTCTGCAAAATCTGCCTCCTGCTGCCTTACGTCAAGATTGTTTTCAATAATTTTGCCGATATCGTCGATATCAAAAAGATACACATTGGAAATTTTATTTATTTCAGGGTCAATATTGCGCGGAACTGAAATGTCTATTAAAAAAATCGGCCTCTGCTTACGCATTTTAATAATAGGCTGAATATCTTCGTATTTTATAATATAAGAATCTGCTCCGGTGGAACATAATACTATATCGGCTACCGTCAATATTTTATAATATTCGTTAAAGTCGATAATCGTCTTGGAATCGTACCCGTCTAATTCTTCCGCAAGCCTAACCGCCTTTTCTCTTGTTCTATTCGTAATAAATATCTCGCTGACTCCCTGCTTTATAAAATGTTTGGCTGCAATCTTCCCCATTTCTCCCGTTCCAAGCAGTAAAACCTTTTTATTGCTTATATCGTTGAATATTTTTTTAGCAAGTTCTACAGCGGCATAGCTTACTGAAACCGGTGCTGCCGCTATTTTTGTTTCTGTTCTTACCCTTTTAGCGCAGTAAAAAGATTTATGAAAAAGTTTGTTTAAAATTAAACCGGTATTTTTAAATTCACAGGCTTCATTATATGATTCTTTAATCTGGCCTAAAATTTGCGGTTCGCCTATTATCATGGAATCTAAGCTTGATGCAACTTTAAAAAAATGAAGTATCGCTTCAAAATTTTTATATGTATAAAACATATTCTGCAATTCTTCATTTGCAAGATTATCGCCGAATAAATATTTGATTATAATATTTTTTATGACTAATACATAATCGTTATTTTTACTGCCGCCTGAAGAATTGCCGGATACCACGAATATAAACTCGGCTCTGTTGCATGTAGAAATTATTGCCGATTCTTGAATTAACTGTTTTCCGGTTTCTTCAAAAAATAACCGTTTGATATTAAAAATAAACTCGCCACGCAATTCTTTTGTAAGAATTTTCTTCGATACTTCTTCTCTGTGAAATATGTCTGAAGATTTATGATTTAATCCAGTAATAATAATTTCCATATTAATTTAGTTTATAATTAATTATAAAAGCAATTATAAGTAATGTTGAGATATCAATATATAATTTTATTTTATCCCGTTTATTTTAATCCGTGAAATTCAGGAAACAAGTACAAGGAAAAACCCACCGTCAAAATAATCATAATAAAACCTGCTATACTCAGCATAGCCGCCTTATTACCCCTTAAACCTTTAGCGACGCGTTCATGCAGCAAAATTGCGTATATAAGCCATGTAATCAGTGAAATAATTTCAATCGGTTTTACCGAAGACACGGATTTAAACAAAGCGCTCGAAAGATATATACCTATTACTATACCGGCGGTTAAAGCAGGAAATCCTAATTTTAGGCACTGATAATTCATATTATCCAACAATTCTAAATTGTACCCCTTGCCTAAATTAAAGTAATTAAAATTCCTGCGAAAATTAAACAATCTGCCTTCATTTTTGCCGCTACTATTTTTATTGCCGTCATTTATAATTTTTAAATTTTTTTTAAGTTTTAGTTTTCTTTCCTGAAGAATATATATTAAAGATAAAATAAATGCAAGGGTGAACAACGAATCACCCGTTAATATAAGAACGATATGCGCTATTAGAAGCCATGAATCTACTTTTAGTATGGCGTTAATATCCATGGAAGGCGCAAAATAAGATATTAATAATGCCGCAATTACTATCGGAGTAGCATAAATAACAATATATTTAGCTTTGTATAAAAGTTCAAAAAGAATAACTATGAGCATAAGTATCCACGAATTGAAAAAAATCATCAAATCGATAGGTATAATCATGGTAAAATGATATTTGTTTAAACCTGCAATAACAATTAAACTTTGGATAATAAAAGTGAAATAGATTAAAAAAATAAAGGAATTATATGGATTATTTTTCTTAATATAAAGAACTGCATAGGATAAAGAAAATAATATAATCGGGATAAAATAATAATCTTTAAAAATCATTTGCAAGCTTCCTCAAGGAAATCGCTTAAAAATAAACTTATATCATTATATTTTTCTTCTTTCACCATATCAAAAAGTTCAGAGGAAAGAAGTTTGCTAAATATTTCCTGATTTTTTTTCTGCGGCAAATTCTTCCTTTTTACTTCTTTTCTGACTAAACCCAGAATCTTTACAAAGACCGTATACTCTTCTCCATATATTTTTTCTAAACTTTCTCTAATTTTTCTTGCAAAAAGAGGGCTAAGCCCGCCGGTAAACACGGCTATTTCAAATTCTCCCCTAGAAACTAAGGCCGGCAGCGTGAATGAACACAATGCAGGTTTATCGGCGACGTTTATTAAAATATTTTTCTCTATACACCTTTTATATAATTTTTCTTCCGTTTTTTTATTTTCTTCGGTAGAAGAAATAGCGCAAAAAACTGCAAAAAAACCTTCTTCATCGCCAATTTTATATATGCTTTCAATCCATTTAATTTTTGCTTTTTTCGCTGCATCATAAATTTCATTTGTAATCTCAGGAGAAATGACCGTGATTACGGCGCCCTTTTCGATAAGCCGCTCTATTTTTCTTGATGCGACATTCCCTCCGCCGACAACAAGCACTTTTTTTTCAAAAATATTTAAACCTATAGGATAATATTTCATAAAAAACTTTTACTTTTATACATTTTGCATTCAAAAATATGACAACATCTCATAATGGCTTTTAATTTTATGTATTTTGCATTAAAAATTGTATGCTCGTTAAATTTATTATTATTTATCTTTATTTATTTATTTAAGCTTCTTTTTTCAAACTTTATATTAACTCAATATATCTAATTTATGATATTTTAATTAATCGGATAAATTAGATATATGATGCATTATTCGCTTTAATAAGTTGCAAAATCATTCACCGAAAATTTCCGCAGAAAATATATAAATATCCGCATTTTCTTTATAGGCATCGCCAGGCAATCCCGCTTTTTGGGATACTGCCTCTAAAAATTGAGTTCTATTCATATGATATTCGGTTGCAACCTGAGGTAATAAAACACCGTGATATGGTCCTTTCATTATATATAAACCGTGTTTTCCTATTATAATTTCATCAAGACTGTCTATTTTTTCTAAAGGACTTAAAACAGATATTTCAATACTGATTTTACTAATCTCGGAGATGGATAAAGGCATAAACCTGGGGTCGTTAAATGCGGCTTCGTACGCCATTTTATATATATTTTTGTAAATCGGTTCGTTTGAAACAAAATTACCGATACATCCTCTTAATTGTTCGCCGTTTAGTTTTAAAGTTACAAAGACTCCGGCCTTTCTTTTTAAATTTTCCGTTAAAGAATTCAAAAGTTCAGCAGAGCTCAGATAATCGTCTTTCTTTCCGTTTAATGCATCTTCGATTGATTTCCGCGCAATTTTAATCAATTGTTTTTTTTCGTTATCGTTTAAATTAAATTCCATAATTGCACACCCGCCTTAATATATTCATACATTTAACATATTTCAAAATATTTTAGGAATTTATTCTAACTATTCTATTATTTATAATAATCATCGTCATTATAATAATAAGCAAATACTTACGTTCTATTTACCATTATAATATATTTAAAAACATTTTAAAAATTTATTTGATTTTTCTTGATGTAACAAATTCTATATCGCCATATATTTTATATAGTTTCATGCAATATTATAAGAAAATTCTATATCTGCAGCCTTCTGAAGCATTGCCCAGACGCTGCAATATTTGTCTTTTGAAAGAGAGATTGCCCTGTCTACGGCTTCTTTATCTATATTTATCCCTTTAAAATTATAAATTATGCTT